>JAISXZ010000198.1 GCA_031270275.1 Eubacteriales Family XIII. Incertae Sedis bacterium
CAGATCGGGTTCTGGGGGCGATTTTGGCTCCCGGAGCGTACTGCCTGGTACGTGAGGAAGCCAATAATCGCAGCCAGGTTCCGAGATGGGCAAAAATGGCGTGGCGGGTGAGTAGTAACGCATACGGAAAGCGAGCGGGGTTTGGTAGGCATAGAAGAAATGCAGGAGATGCTGGATCAGCTGGCTATGGAGCTTCCGCAGAAGTTTTACGAGGAGCTCAACGGCGGCATACTGCTCCTGCCGGACAGGAAGATGAGCCCCGAGGCGATAGACGACGATCTCTACACCTTGGGCGAATACCATTACAGCCACAGCATGGGGCGCTACATCGTAATGTACTACGGCTCGTTCGAGGCGCTGTACGGCGGCGCGTCGAAGGATGAGCTGATGGGGCGGCTGCGGAGCACGCTGCGCCACGAGTTCACCCACCACCTGGAATCCCTGTCGGGGGAGAAGGGCCTGGAGCTGGAGGACGAGCGGCAGCTGGCCCGCTATCGGTACAGGGCGAGGCTCAGGCGACTGCGTGACAGGGACCCAAGATGAATAGGCGTGCCAGCGGCGCTTGATGAAGTTTTTGAGTGATGACGGATGAAATACAGGACAAACCCAAAGAACGGCGACAGCATATCGGCGCTGGCATTCGGCTTTATGAGGCTGAATGGCCGCAGCGAGAGCGAGATAGCGCAGCTTGTCGCCTATGCCGTCGAGAGCGGCGTGAACTACTTCGACACGGCATACGTGTATCCCGGCAGTGAGTCGGCGCTTGGCCGCGCGCTTGCCGCCGGCTACAGGGACAGGGTGAAGATCGCCACGAAGCTCCCGCCGTACCAGGTGAAAAGCAGGGATGACGCCGAAAGGATATTCCGTGCCCAGCTCCAGCGGCTCAGGACCGGCTGGATCGACTACTATCTCATCCACATGCTGACGAGCGAAAACGCGTGGCGCAGGCTCGAGGCCTTGGGCATAAGGGAGTGGATAGAGGAGAAGAAGGCGGCCGGCCTCATAAGGAACATCGGCTTTTCGTACCACGGCGGCAGGGAGATGTTCAGGAGGCTGGTGGACGCATACGACTGGGAATTCTGCATGATCCAGTACAACTATCTGGACGAGCTGAACCAGGCGGGGCGCAGCGGCCTGGAGTACGCGGCGTCGAAGGGCCTGCCGGTGATGGTGATGGAGCCGCTTCGCGGCGGGACGCTGGCGGGCAGGATGCCCAAGGAGGCGGGCCGCCTGCTCAGGGAGGCGGCGGGCGAACGCTCGCCGGCCGAATGGGGCCTGCGCTGGGTCTGGAACCATAGCGAGGTCGTCACGGCGCTGTCGGGCATGAACTCGATGGCCATGCTGAAGGAGAACGTGCGCGTGGCCTCGGAGGCGGAGGCCGGCACGATGTCCGAGCGCGAGCTGGGCGTGCTTGCCGAGGCGAGGGACGTGATAAGGGCCTGCATGCCGGTGCCGTGCACGGGCTGCGCCTACTGCATGCCCTGCCCCGCCGGCGTTGACATACCGAGCTGCTTCTCCGCCTACAACGACGTGGCTATAGAGGGCAGGCTGAAATCGCTGATCCGCTACGCGGTCCGCATCAGCGGGCACGAGGCGTCGCTGTGCGTGAAGTGCGGCCGCTGCGAGCCCCACTGCCCGCAGAGCATAGATATCCGCCGCGAGCTTGCCGCCGTGAAAAGGCGGATGGAAGGCCCGCTGCTGCGGCCTCTGCACGCAGGCATAAGGAGCTTCCTGATGCTCCAGAAGTAGGAGGGGCCGCCCTCCATGCGACATGGATCGCGGGCACGGCACAGTCTACGCAGGGGCGACCCCATGGGGCCGCCTTTTTTGCTGCCCAAAACCGCCCAAAAATGATTGCTGCCCAAAAAACTTTTTCTTGACATGCCCGCCGGCTTGATATAGAATTAAGCTAAGCATATAAAACATATACATTTACTATGTTTTATTTGCCGCAAGGGAGCTCCCCAAAAAAGGGCAAAGCGGCCTGCCTCCGGAATCGGCGCCGCTCTGCCTTTTCGTAAACCGCAAAGGCTTACTGCCTTTGCCCGCAAAATGCAAGGGAAAAGCCGAGCGAAAGGAGGGCATACGGATATGCCGGATCAGATGACGCCCAAGGAAAGGATGAAGGCCCTAGGCGAAGGGCGTCCGATCGACAGGATACCCCACGGCTTCGGGCTCGGGGACGCCGCGGCCCGCGTGACGGGGATCAAGGTCTCGGAGTACCATCTGGACGCGAAAAGCCAGATCGAGGCGAATGTGGCGGCCTACCGCAGGTACGGCCTCGACGGGCTGGGGGCCTTCGCGATCCTCCAGAACGTCTTCGGCGCGGAGACGCGCTACCCCGACTACAGCACGCCCATGGTGGTGCAGACGGCCGCGCTGGAGGGCGACGACCTGAAGCGGGACTACATAGGCGAGCCGAGAAAGAACCCGCATCTGCGGGTGTTCTGGGATGTGGTGGACGGCCTGCTGGGAAGCCCCGTCTCCGACGAGGTCCCCGTCTCGGTATTCATGGAGGGCCCGTACACCCTTGCGGGCCGCGTTATAGGCGTCGATAAGCTGCTGAAAAAGTCCCTGCGCGACCCCGAGTACGTGATTGCGGTCCTGGACAAGGTATCGGAGGCGCAGATCGCCGTGGTCAACGCACTCGAGGGCAGCGGGGTAGGCTTCGGCATAATGGATCCTGTCTCCTCCGGCGACCTGATAAGCCATGATTTCTATCTGAAGTTTTCAAAGCCCTACGAAAAAAGGCTGTTCGACGCCATGATCCGCGTTTCGGGCCAAAAGCCGATGATCCATATCTGCGGCGATTCCTCGAAGCTGTGGCGGGACGCCGTGGATGTGGGCGCGGGGGTGTTCAGCGTGGACAACCGCATGGATCTGGAGCTCGTCAAGGAAACCATAGGGGGCGACATCGCCGTGTCGGGCAACGTGAAGCCGTCCGAGTCCATGCTGTTCGGCAGCCCGGAGGACGTCAGGGCCGATCTGCGCGAGTGTTTCCGCAAGGCATGGGACAGCCCGGCGGGCTACGTGCCGGGCTTCGGCTGCGGCCTGCCCATCGACACGCCGGCCGAAAACCTGGAGGCGCTGTTCGACGAGCTGAGGGTTGTGGGCAGATTCCCGCTGGACCCCGAGCGCTTCAGCTGATGTGGCTGCCCGTCGGGCAGCCTGGATTTGAGGAGGATGGCATAATGGGCGCTGTTCTGGGGCTGAATGCCGCAGGCGCGGCGGTACCCGCCGGGCCGTTCTGGCCATATGAGGGCGGCGGAACAAGGGACGTCGGCATGACGGCCCGCATCCGCGCGCTGCACGAGACGAAGCACGATTTTTACGACAGGGGCGAGATCCCGCTGCGTGACAGGGTGTACCGCGAGTCATTCAAGAGGAACGCGGGCGACAGCCTCGCCATGAAATGCGCGAAGGCCTTCGAGGAATTCCTTTCCGCGAAAAGGATACTGCTGCGCAAGGATGACATCCTCGCCGGCTACGCCTACAAGTACACCTACGCGACCACCTGCCCCAAGAGCTTCCCCGAGGACTTCGATCCCGCAAACGGCGTGCCCTTCGGCATAAACGACGCCTCCGGGGAGATCGAGGACGCCCTGCGCTATTTCGGGTACGCGGACGGGAGCGCGGAGTCGGAGAGGCTGAAGCTGTTCGTGCCGGCCGTGAGGTTCTGGATGTACAAGCACGTGCCGGCCGGCCACGTCATAGCGGATCATCCCCGCATACTGGCAAAGGGCTACGGCGCCCTCCAGGCGGAGGCCGAGGCCGAGCTCGAAAGGCCGCGCCCCGAGGCCGAAAAGGACTACATCCGTGCCGCGCTGATCTCGGCGCGCGCCGTATCGAGGTACATACTCAGGTACTCCGAGGCGGCGGGGGAGCTGGCGCGGAAAGCGGCCAGCCCGCAGCAGAGGGCGCAGCTTGAAAAGATAGCCGAGGCGACCGCCAACGTGGCCTACGGGCCCGCCGGCAGCTTCTTCGAGGCGGTCCAGCTCGTATGGCTCACCTACGAGGCGATCTATGCCGAGGGCATGCAGAACTGCATATCGGCCGGCCGCCTCGACAGATATCTGTACCCATACTACGAGAGGGACTACGAGCTGGGCCTGATCGACTACTACGGGGCCGCGGAGACGATAGACGCGTTCTGGCTGAAATTCGCCGTGTCGCAGCACACATTCCAGAACATCACGCTTGGGGGCCTTGACGAAAACGGGGAGTACACGGCGAACCCCGTCACCTATATGGCCCTGCAGGCCACGCGCAAGTTCAAGGACGAACAGCCGCTCATATCGCTCAGGTACGCCGACAGCGTCAAGGACGATTTCTGGGAGGAGATAGTCGCGACGCTTCTGACGGGCACGGGCTTCCCCCCGCTGTTCAACGACAGGGTCTTCATACCCGCCAAGGAGAGGCAGGGCCTTTCCCATGATGACGCCGTGGACTACGCCATAGTGGGCTGCGTCGAGATGACGGGCATGGGCAACGACTATTCCGACACGGAGGCCCTGCGCCTGAACATACCCCTCGTGCTTGAGCTCATGCTCAACGGTGGCGTCCAGAGGGCGTCCGGCGTCCGCTTCCCCCTGAAAAACGCGAGGGATCTGGACAGCATAGGCGACTTCGACGAGTTCTACGACTGGTTCAGGGACGAGCTGCGGCACTATTTCCTAAGCGGCATAGAGACGGCGGAGGCCATACAGGCCATGTGGGGAAAGCTGTATCCCAGCCCCTTCCTGTCATTCACCGTCAACGACTGCGTGAAAAAGGGCCGCGACCTGGCGGACGGCGGCGCGGTGTACAACAATTCCACGCTCAACGGCGGGGGCTTCGCCAACGCCGCGAATTCGCTGATAGCCATACGCAGGGCGGTCTTCGATGAGGGTCTGGTGACCCTGGGCGAGTTTGGGGAGATACTCGGGAAGAACTACGAGGGCCACGAGGATTTCCGCGCCGCCGTGCTGTCCTACCCCAAGTACGGCAACGACGACGACGATGTCGATCAGTACGTGGCCGACATCGTGGACCTGATGCACGGGCTTGTGGACGACAGGGTGAACAGCCGGGGCGGCAGATACGGCATAGGCATATACACGGTGTCGGATCACGCCGAGATGGGCGTCCACACGGGCGCGCTGCCGGACGGACGCCTGGCCGGGATATCCCTCGCGAACGGCTCCGGCCCGTCGCAGGGCACGGACGTCGACGGCCCCACGGCGGTGATAAACTCCGTGGTCAAGGCCAAGGCCGGCGCCGTGGCGAACGGGCAGGTGCTGGACCTGAAGTTCAACCCGTCCTTCCTGAAGAAAAAGTCGCACCAGGCCGCGCTGCGGCATCTGGTCAATTCCTACTTCCGGCGCGGGGGCGGGCAGATACAGTTCAACATAATAGGCAGGGAAACGCTTGTGGCCGCCCAGAACGACCCGGTGTCCTACAGGGACCTCGTCGTCAGGGTGTCCGGCTTCAGCGCCCATTTCTGCAACCTCTCGCGGGCGACGCAGGACGAGATAATCGCGAGAACAGAGCATGACAGGCTCTGACCGGCAGGGCGCCGAGGGCGACGGGGCGGCCGGCGCGCCCCTCGGCCTGGTGTCGCACATACAGAAATTCTCCGTCGATGACGGCCCGGGGATAAGGACCACGGTGTTTCTGAAGGGATGCAACCTCTCCTGCCTCTGGTGCCACAATCCCGAGTGCATCGACAGGCACAGGGAGCTGCAGTTCGTGGCCAGCCTCTGCGTGTCCTGCGGCAGATGCGCGGCCGCCTGCCCGACGGGGGCCCTGCCCGCGCCGGGGCGCATAGAGCGCGAGGCCTGCAGCCTGTGCGGCGCCTGCGCTGCGGCCTGCGGCAGCAAGGCGCTAAAGATAAGCGGGGAGCACATGCCGGCGGGCAGCGTGGTCGAAAGGCTGATAAGGGACAGGCCCTTCTTCGACGAGTCCGGCGGGGGCGTGACCGTCTCGGGCGGCGAGGCGCTCCTGCAGGCGGATTTCGTCCGCGGGCTGCTCATGGAGCTGAAGGGGCTGGGCGTGCACACGGCGGTCGATACGGCGGCCTGCGTCCCGTTCTCCAGCTTTGAGAAGGTGCTGCCGTACACGGATATTTTCCTTATAGACATAAAGCTGTTTGACGACGGCCTGCACCGAAGGTACACTGGCGCGTCCAACAGGCAGGTCTTCGAGAACATAAGGCGGCTTAAGGGCTCGGGCTGCCGCATACACATACGGACGCCGCTCATAAACGGCGTGAACTGCGCCGACAGCGAGATGGAGGGCATAGCGGGCTTCGTCGCGGACAGCGGGAACATCGATCTGGTGGAGCTGCTGGCCTACCATTCCTACGGCGAGGGCAAGTACCCGTCGCTTGACAGGGAGTATCTGCTTTCGGGGGATCTTAAGCCCTCGGCCGAGTTCCTCCGCCGCGCGGAGGCCGTGTTTAGGGCGAAGGGCATAGAGACCACCGTGCAGGAATGAGGCGGCTGGATGCTGAGACTTTGGCTGTGACGTTGGAATTTCGGCTGAAATGTTGAAACTTTGGCTGGAACATTGGAACTTGGAAGGGAGTGAATTGAAAGATGGAAAGGATAGAAGGAAACAAGAGAAACAAGAGGGAACTGAAAAGGCTCATAGCCCTGCTGCTTGTCGCCGCCATGGCCCTGTCGCTTGCGGCCTGCGGAGGCGGCAGCGGCTCCGGCAGCGCGTCCGAGACCCCGGCTGTCTCCGAGACGGAGGGCGGGGGCGCGGCGGCTGATACGGCGGCGGACACGACGGCCGAGGCGGCTGACTACGACTGGTCCATAGGCCGCCCGCTCAACATAAGCCTCGTTGGCGACTCCTGCGAGCTTCACTTCTACGCGGCGCAGTACCTCGGCCTGTTCGAGGAGGCCGGCTACGAGGTCAACTGGATCCTGAACGGCCCCAGCGTGGACGTGAAGCCCCTGCTCGCGTCCGGCAAGATCGACGTCACGGAGGGCGTGCTCGACGGCTGGCTGAAGCCTGTGGAGCAGGGCCTCGACATACGCTTTAGCATAGGGCTGGAGCAGGGCTGCATGGGGACCGTCGTGCTGGCCGACTCGCCCTACCAGAGCATCGTGGACCTGAAGGGCAAGAAGATAGGCGGCCTGGGCGTCGTCGGCTCCAGCATATTCGCCTACCTCTACCGCGTCATCCTGAAGGAGGGCCTCGACCCCATCAACGACTACGAATGGCTGGGCCTCGATACGGCCGCCGTGCTGCAGGCCCTCGAAAACGGGGAGGCCGAGGCCGTCGTGCTGCCGGACTCGATGTCGTTCGCGAAGGTAAAGAGCGGCGAATACCGCTATATCACGCGCATGCCCGACGACGAGTCGCTGCGGGACCAGACCTGCTGCTTCCTGATGTTCAGCCCGCAGTTCGCGGAGGAATTCCCCGGCGCGACCAAGAAGCTCACCGAGATACTGTACGAGGCGTCCGTCTTTGTCCAGGATCCGCAGCAAAAGAGCGATGTGGTCAAGTACGGCTTTGACGAGGGGCTCATCATCATGGGCGAGTACGAGGACACGCTCGAGCTTGTGGAACCCTTCCGCTGGGAGCCCGGCGGGCAGATAGCGGAGGACACGTTCAGGGACGCTTTCGCCGCTTACCAGGAGGCCGGCATCATCGACGAGGGCGTGGACGTGGAAAAGTTCCTCGACAAGGCTTTCCTTAATTATGAGGAGTTCTACGAGACGGATTGGGTAGACTAGTGTCCTGCGTCACCTAGAAGTTGTGATAAACGGCGAAGATTTTTTTCGTCAGGCAAGGCGCAAAACGTAGGCGAACCCGAAGGTTCGGCGAGGCTTTGCAACGCAGCCTGGCG
>JAISXZ010000192.1 GCA_031270275.1 Eubacteriales Family XIII. Incertae Sedis bacterium
CCGTCTGTCGGCCTGGCGGGGCGCCCGTCCGCAGGGCGCGCGGGGCGGCTGTCGGCGGGACGCGCCTGCGCCGGCGCCGATGCCGGCTGGCTGGCGCCCTGTGCTCCCGGCAGCCCGCCCTGCGCGGCCTCGCTCCGTTTTGTGTCCCCCTCACCGATCTGGCCTGTCGGCGGGGCTGCCGGCGCAGCAGCCGGCGCGGAGACCTCCGCGCTCGCCTCGCGCGCCTCCGAAGGGAGGGCGGGGGCGGCGGGGCTGTCCGCCCCGGCTTTCAGATCCGGCGCGCCCCCGTCGGGCGCGGGCGGCATATCCGCCTTCCTCGCCGGCGCGCCGGCGCTGTCTGCGGCGGGTTTGGCTGCCGCAGGCTTGGCTGCTGCGGCGTCCGCCGCGCCCGGAATCCCCTCGGGTGCCTGTACGCTGTCGGCCTCCCTGGCCTCCGCCGCCTTCTCCGCCGGTATCCTCGTCGTGCCGACGGCCGCGGCATCGACGACGCGGCGGGGGACGCCCTGCGGAGGCTTCGGCGCCAGCCTGCTTTCCACGACAGGCGCGCGGGGAACCCTCTCGGGCGCCGGACCCGGGGGCCTCGGCCTCTGGGCCTGGGCCGCCGGCGGCCTCGCCGCCGCCTTTACGACAACCCTGGGCGCGTCCTCGGGGGAGGGCTTGGACTTGGGCGTGTCCGCCTTTGGGGCCACCTTGACTATCTTCGTTTCCTCCGCCTTGCCCTCGTGTGTTATCGCGTTCTTTATGGTCAGGGCGTCGATGTCGGATATGGCGCTCATATGCGACTTGGAGTCAATTCCCATAGCGGCGGCCTTTGCCAGCACGTCCTTGCTGGGGATATCCAGCTCCCTTGCCAGTTCATGTATCTTAATGCTCAATACCGAATACCTCCTCCAACTCTCCCAACAGGAGTTCCATCTGCCCCGCCGTAAGCTCCACTCCAAGCCCCCGGCCTACGGATTTTCTTTTCTTCGCTTTCAAAAAGCACTCCCTGTCCCTGCACAGATACACTCCCCTGCCGTTCGCCTTGCCTGTCGGATCGGGCCTGGCGCCGTTTTCGCCCGCCGCTATCCTGATCAGTTCCCTCTTTGGCTTGGACTGCATGCAGCCCACGCATCGTCGCATGGGTATCCTTTTCTCCTTCATGGCGGAGCGTCCCTCCTTGGGTTGGGCCTTCGCGGGCCCTATGCCTCCACGCCCTCCGAGGGCTCGCCTTCCTCCGCCGGCCCTTCGTCCCCTAGCGACGCATCGTACACGCCTTCGCCGCCTTCGTCCTCCGCGTCCTCCGCGATCAGGCCGTCCTCGCCCGTGCTCTCCTCGGCAAGGGCGTCCCCGCCTTCGCCGGCCGTGTCCTCAGCCGGGCCTTCGTCCCCCAGCGACGCGTCATACGCGTCATCGCCGTATATGTCTTCGCCGGCCTCTTCCGCCTCGGCCTGGCCATCCTCGGGCGGGAAGAACTGGCTGCGGCTCTTTATGTCTATCTTCCATCCGCACAGCTTGGCGGCGAGCCGCACGTTCTGTCCCTCCCTGCCTATGGCCAGGGAGAGCTGGTAGTCCGGGACTATCACCGTGGCGGACTTCCCGTCGTCGTTCATTATGACCCTCTCGACCTTGGCGGGCGAAAGGGCGCTGCCGATGTTCCTCTGCGGGTCGTCGCTCCAGCCTATGATGTCTATCTTCTCCCCGAAAAGCTCCTCCACGACGGCCTGGACACGCGTGCCGCGCGTGCCCACGCAGGCCCCGACGGGATCCACGCCGTCGTCAACCGTCCAGACCGCAAGCTTCGTGCGCGATCCGGCCTCCCTCGCGATGTGCCTGATCTCGACCGTCCCGTCCTGTATTTCCGGCACCTCGAGCTCGAAAAGCCGCGTCACAAGGCCGGGATGCGAGCGCGACAGGTATATCTGCGGCCCCTTCAGGTTCTTGCGGACATCCAGTATGAAGAACCTCATGCGGCTGTTCACGCTGTAGTTCTCGCCCCTGACCTGTTCGGCCGCCGCGAGCAGGCCCTCCGTCCTGCCCATGCTCACAAACACCGTCTCGTTGCTTATCCTCTGTATCGTCCCCGTCAGTATCTCGCCCTGCCTGCTTATGTAGTCCTCGTATATCATGTCCCTTTCGGCCTCGCGGATGCGCTGCATGACGACCTGTTTCGCGGTCTGGGCCGCTATCCGCCCGAAGTCCTTCGGCGTGACGCGGTACTCGACCGCGTCGCCCACCTGATAGTTGGGGTCAAGCCCGATGACCTCGTCGAGGGCTATCTGCACAAGCTCGTCCTCGACCTCCTCCACGACGTCCTTCCTCATGTACACGTCGATATCGCCCGTCTCCCTGTCTATATTCACCCTCACATTCTGAGAGGTGCCGTAATTCTTCTTGTAGGCGGAGAGCAGGGCCATGTCTATGGCCTCTATCAGAAGGTCCTTTGATATCTGCTTTTCCCTTTCGACATCTTCCATAGCCAGAATGAATTCCCTGTTCATCTTTGCCTCCACCGCGGCATTGCGGCCGCCACAAACGTACACGAAAACAATCCCCGCCCTTGAAGAAACGCCGAGCCCCGCGGATCCGGGCTGCCGAACAGAATCACCCTAAAAAAGCCTGCCGGCGTCTATCGCGGCCTTGGCGATCTGCCCGCGCGGCAGCCGCAGGACCGCCCCCGAGGCGTCTTCAAGGCTTACCTCGCCGTTCTCTATGCCGGCGAGCGTGCCTCTGAGCGTCTTGCTGCCCTCATGGGGGCTGTACAGGCTGAGGACGACGCGGCGCCCCGAATATCGCGCAAAATCCCTGTCCCTGGACAGCTCCCTGTCCAGCCCAGGGGACGACACCTCCAGGAAGTAGCTCCGCTCTATGGGGTCGAGCCCGTCGAGCCTGTCGCTAAGGAAGCGGCTTACCTTCTCGCAGTCGTCCGTGCCTATGCCGGACCCGTCGCAGGGGCTGCCCTCGGCCTCCCCAAGGCGGTCGATGCATATGCGCAGATGCCAGTCAGCCCCTTCCTTCACAAACTCGGCGCTGTAGAGCTCGTACATGTTCTCCCTGAGAAAGCCCTCCAGCAGCTCCTCCGCCAAATCCACGACCCGCTTTTTCCCCATGTCCGCCCCGCCTGCCTATGGAAACAATGCCCCATCAAAATTGAAAGAGTGGGGTTGCCCACTCTTTGCTGCTTGCCGATACGGCTTTCGCCAAATGCAAGTCTATCATAGAAATCCCTGCGTTGCAAGGGTTTTTCGCCGATTTCGCAAAAAATCCGCAAAAAGATCCGTAAAAACGCCTGCCCGGCCACGGAGCCGGAGGCGGCTACTGCCCGGCCCCTTCGCCCCGCACAAGCTCCGCCACGGAGGTGGCAAGCCCCGCAAGCCCCGCGAGTTCCGAAGGTATTATGATCTTTGTCGCCTTGCCGTCCGCCGCCTTCGCGAAGGCCTCCAGGCCCTTTATGGCTATCACGGGCTCCGAGGGAGAGGATTCGACGAGCATCTTTATGCCGTCGGCGGTGGCCTTCTGCACCATGAGTATGGCCTGCGCCTCGCCCTCCGCCCTGCGTATCTGCGCTTCCTTGTCCGCCTCCGCCGACAGTATCATCGACGACTTGTTGGCCTCGGCCTCGAGTATGACGGCCTGCTTGTGGCCCTCGGCTATGAGCACTGCGGACTTCTTCTCGCCCTCGGCCCTGAGTATGGCCTCGCGCCTTTCCCTCTCCGCGCGCATCTGCTTCTCCATGGCGCTCTGTATGTCCCTTGGCGGCGTGATGTTCTTGACCTCCACCCTGTTTATCTTGATGCCCCAAGGGTCGGTGGCCTCGTCCAGCACCTCGCGTATCTTCGAGTTTATGTACTCCCGGCTCGTCAGCGACTCGTCAAGCTCCAGCTCGCCTATTATGTTCCTCAGCGTCGTCGCCGTCAGGTTCTCGATAGCGGCCATGGGCTGCTCCACGCCGTAGCAGTACAGCTTTGGATCCGTTATCTGGAAGTAGATGACCGTGTCTATCTCCATCGTGACGTTGTCCTTGGTGATGACAGGCTGGGGAGGGAAGTCTATGACATGCTCCTTCAGGGACACCTTCCTCGCTATGCGGTCTATCAGCGGTATCTTGAAGTGCAGCCCGACCTGCCAGGTGCCGTTGTAGGCGCCAAGCCTCTCTATGACGTAGGCCCGCGCCTGCGGCACTATGCGTATGTTCGCCGCTATCAGCAGGATCACTATCACCGCCAGTATTATTATCGCTATTACCCCTGCAAGACCGTCCATTGCCCTCACTCCAATCCGCCGGCCGAGTCGGCCGGCCTCACTATGATCTTAACGCCCTCTACCCTGACGACATTCACGCGCCGCCCCGCCTCCAGCCCGATATCCGGCGACTCGCATATGGCCGTCCATATCACGCCGCCGACCTTGACAAGCCCGGCGCCGAAGGGGTCTATGCCCTCCGTGACCACGCCGGGGCGGCCCTCCATCTGCTCCATCGCGTTCTTTTCCCTGCCGACGTTGAGCTTCCTAACCGCCACGGGCCGCGTGAAGTACAGCATGGCGGCGGACACGGCCAGAAAGACCGCTATCTGGACGAGGAAGCCCCCGCCCAGCCATGCCGCCGCGGCCGCGGCCACCGCCCCTATCGCAAACCATATGGTCGTGAGGCCCATGGTCATAGCCTCGACGAGCGCCAGCACTACGGCCGCGACCACCCATACGACGGGCATGAAGCGCCAGATCGTCCCGATCAGTCCGTCCATAGGCCTTCCGCTCCTTTCATAAGCTCCTCGACGATATCCCCTTCAGCGACGGTCCTTACCGCCCTGCCGCCGCAGAATATGACGCCCCTGCCGTCGCCGCACGCCACGCCTATGTCGGCGTGCGCGGCCTCGCCCGGCCCGTTGACCGCGCAGCCCATGACCGCGATGGAGATGGATCGGCCCTCGCCGCGCGCCCGCGCGCGCCTTTCCATGTCCCTGGCCCTCGCGTCCACCTGCCTGGCAAGGGACTCCAGATCCACGCGGCAGCGCCCGCAGGTGGGGCAGGACACGACGTTCACGTTGCCGCCGCCTATGTTAAGGGCCTTCAGCACGGCCGCCGCCGCCCGCGCCTCGCGCACGGGGTCGCCGGTGAGCGAGACCCTGAGCGTGTCGCCTATGCCGGCCAGCAGCAGGGCCCCTATGCCTATGGCCGACTTTATCTCCCCGCTTTCGCCCAGGCCCGCCTCCGTGACGCCTATGTGGAAGGGATAGGGGCAGGCCGCGGCCGCCATGATATGCGCCTCGTGGTTCACGGCCAGGTCCGACGCCTTCATGGACACGACTATGTCGCGGAAGCCCTCGCCCTCGAGCAGGGCCACGCTCGCGAGCGCGCTTTCCGCCAGGGCCGCCGCCGTGGCGCCGCCGTGCTTTTCGAGCGCCTCGCGCCCAAGGGAGCCTGCGTTGACGCCCACCCTTATGGGCAGGCCCCGCTCCATGGCCATGCGGGCGACCGCCCTTGCCGCATCGGGGCCGCCTATGTTTCCGGGGTTTATGCGTATCTTGTCCGCGCCCGCCTCCATGGCGGCAAGCGCGAGCCTGTGGTCGAAATGGATGTCCGCCACTATGGGCAGGGGGCTGCCCGCCTTTATCCTGCCTATCGCCTCGGCCGCCTCCATGTCGGGGACGGCGCAGCGCGCGATATGGCAGCCCGCGTCCGCGAGTCTCCCTATCTGCTCCAGGGTAGATCGGACGTCGCGGGTGTCCGTGTTCGTCATGGACTGTATGGATATGGGGGCGCCGCCGCCTATGGGGACGCCGCCGCATATGACCTGGCTCGTCGTTCGCCTTTTCATGTCAGCGCGGCAGGCCGCCGCCCGGCGTCAATGCACAAAGAAACGGCCTATGTCCTGGAAGGTGACGAATATCATCAGCGCGAAAAGCAGCATTATGCCGACAAAGTGTATCCCGCCCTCCACCTCGTCGCTGACCGCCTTGCCCGTGAGCTTCCTTATCACCAGCAGAAGCAGCCTGCCGCCGTCCAGGGCCGGTATGGGCAGCATGTTCATTATCGCGAGATTCAGGCTTATGAGCGCCGTGAGCTGCGCGAGCTGCAGGGCGCCGTTCTTCGCCACGTCGCCCACTATAACGACTATGCCCACGGGGCCGGTAAGCTCCTTTACCGAAACCTCGCCCGTGATCAGCTGGGCTATGGCCTCGAGCATGCCCGCGCCCATGTCGAATGTGCTGATGACGCCGCCTTTGACGGCAGGAGGGATGCCCGCAAGGCCTTTCCTCGTCTTCGCCAGAACGCCGATCTTCCTCACCCCGTCGTCGTCCACGTAGAAGGAGCTTTCCACGCGCAGGCTCTCGTCCCCGCGCAGGATCCCCAGCTCCAGGCTTTCGCCGCGCGCCCCCTTTATGGCCTCGGATATGTCCTCCCAGCTCTCCATCCGCCGCCCGTCAATCGTCTCTATCCTGTCGCCCGCCGCTATGCCCGCCTCTGCGGCCGGGCTGCCCGCCCCCACGGACCTGACCTCCGTCGTGGGCGTCCCCGTGAAGGAGAACATCACGGCCGACAGCACGACGACGGCAAGCAGCAGGTTCATGAAGGAGCCGGCCACTATTATCAGGGCCTTCTGTAGGAAGCCCTTCTTGCCGAAGGCCCTCGGGTCGTCGGAATTCTCGTCCTCGCCCTCCATGGCGCAGAAGCCGCCTATGGGCAGGGCCCTGAGCCCGTATTCCGTCTCGCCCCTCCTGAACTTGAAAAGCCTCGGCCCCATGCCGAGCGAAAATTCGTTCACCCTTACGCCGACCGACTTCGCGGCTATGAGGTGGCCCAGCTCGTGGACGAATATCAGCAGGCAGAATATTATTATCGCATACACTATCGTCATAGCGCCCTCCTTTCCGCCGCAAGCTCCGCTGCGCGGCGGCGCGCCTCCCCGTCCACGGCCATGATCTCGTCCAAGCTGTCCGCGCCCGTCGGGGAGTGCCCCTGCATGACCCGCTCGAGTATGTCCGCGATGTCGGCAAAGGCGATCCTTCCTTCCAGGAAAAGCCCGACCAGGGCCTCGTTGGCCGCGTTCATCGCTGCCGGGAAGCTTTTCCCCGCCTCCATGGCCTCCCGCGCGATGCGCAGGCAGGAGAAGGCGTCCGTGTCGGGCCGCTCGAAGGTGAGCGCGCCGATCTCGAAAAAGTCGAGCCGCGCCACGCCGGTCTCCCAGCGCGAGGGGCAGGAAAGCGCGTAGGATATCGACGCCCGCATGTCCGGCGCCCCGAGCTGGGCTATTATCGAATGGTCGTCGAACTCGACCATCGAATGCACCACGCTCTGCGGATGCACCGCCACCTCTATCGCGTCCGGCCCGACGCCGAAAAGCCAGCCCGCCTCTATCATCTCTAGGCCCTTGTTCATCATTGTGGCCGAGTCCACGCTTATCTTCCGGCCCATCCTCCAGTTCGGATGGCTCAGGGCCTGCTCCGGGCCGACGTCCCTCAGCATCTCCTTGGTGTAGCCCCGGAAGGGGCCGCCCGAGGCCGTCAGCACTATCCTTTTCGGCCTGTTGCCGTCGTTGCCCTGGAGCGCCTGGAATATCGCGCTGTGCTCGCTGTCCACCGGCAGTATGGGCAGGCCGCGCCTGCCGGCCTCCGACATTATGGGCGCGCCGCCCGCGACGAGCGTCTCCTTGTTCGCGAGGGCGACGGGCCTGCCGCTGCGGATCGCCTCCCAGGTGGGGACCAGGCCGGCTATGCCGGTCAGGGCGTTGAGCATGAGATCGTATTCGCCCTGGCCCGCGGCCTCCGCCAGGCCCTCCGGCCCCGAAAGGAAGCGGATGCCAGGGAAATCCTCCGCAAGCCTGCCCGCCTCCCGCGCGTCCTCGGGCGCGCCGCCCGTTACCGCGAGCGCGGGCCTAAGCTCGGCGAGCTGCCGGCGGAACAGCCCCAGATTCCTCCCGCAGGCCAGAAGCGAGACCTCCATGCTGTCCGGATGCATACTCACGACGCCGGCCGCCTGCGTCCCTATCGAGCCTGTGGAGCCGAAGATCGCTATCTTTCTCAAAACGCGCCGCCTCCCGCCGCGCCCGGATCCGCCGGACAGGCCGGACGCCTAGAGCGCTATCCATATGTAGTAATAAACCAGCGGCGCCGTAAAGAGCACGCTGTCTATCCTGTCCAATATGCCGCCGTGGCCCGGTATGAGGTTCCCATAGTCCTTTATGCCCAGTTTCCGCTTGAATATTGACGCCGTCAGATCGCCGAGCTGCGAGACGGCCCCGCCTATAAGCCCCACAGCCAGGCAGTGCGCCAGCAGCCCAGGCATGAAAAGCGCCCCGAAGGCCCCGCAGAAGGCCACGCCGCCCACAAGCCCGCCTATGGCGCCCTCGACGGTCTTCTTGGGGCTTATGGCAGGGCAGAGCTTATGCCTGCCGAGCGCGCTGCCCGCAAGGTACGCGAGGATATCGGAGCCGAAGGCCGACAGGAATATGAGCCAGACCATGAGCGGGTGGCCGCCGCGATCCACAAGCGTTATGTGGAACGAGAGGAAGCCCGTGTAGAGGATGCCCGTTATCGTGGCCATGCCGTCCTCGAGGCGGCGCCCCTTGACGTCGAAGAGATACAGGAACGAGGCGAAGACCGCGAGCGCCAGCCACAGCGCCGACGCGTAGCCCCGCTCCGCCTGCGGGACGAGGAACTCTATGCCGTAGAGCGCCAGCAGCGCGAGCGCCCCTATGGGCAGCGACGGCTTTATGCCTGCGGACCCAAAGGCGCGGAACAGCTCGCGCATCGCCATGAACCCGAGTATCAGGCAGACGGCCGCCAGCGCCGGGCCGCCGATGTAGAGGACGACGAAGAACGGCAGCATTATTAGGCTAGACAGTACCCGCGTTTTCATGCCCGTCACCGCCCGATGGGGCAGGCCCACACTAAGTCGCTAACGCCCGCCGAAGCGCCTGGCGCGCCCCTGGTATTCCTCTATCGCCCTGTCGAATTCGTCGGGGCCGAAGTCGGGCCAGAGCGCGTCGGAGAACACGAACTCGCTGTACGCGCTCTGCCACAGCAGAAAGTTGGACAGCCTGCGCTCGCCGCTGGTGCGTATCACAAGATCGGGATCCGGCATGCCCGCCGTATACAGGCTGTCCGACATCGCGGCCTCGTCTATGCCGTCCGCGTCCATCCGCCCCGACGCCACCTTCTCCGCCAAGGCCCGCGCTCCGCGCAGTATTTCAAGCCTGCTGCCGTAGTTGAGGGCTATGTTGAACTGCATGCCCGTGTTGCCCTTCGTGGTCTCCAGCGACTTCTCGAGGCTGGCGACGGCGTCCGGCGGCAGCTTGCCGTAGTCGCCGAGTATATGGACCTTCACGTTGTTCCCGTGCAGCTCGGCGAGCTCTCTGTCCACATACAGGATCAGCAGCCTGAATATGCCTGAGACCTCGTCGCCGCCGCGCTTCCAGTTCTCCGTCGAGAAGGCGTACACGGTGAGGTGCCTCACGCCGAGCTGGGACGCGCGCTCCACGATCTTCTTCATGGCGGCCATGCCGGCGTTGTGGCCCGAAAGCCTCGGCAGGCCCCTCTTGGCCGCCCATCGGCCGTTTCCGTCCATCACCAGCGCGACATGGGCGGGTATCCTCGCAAAATCCAGCATGGCCGCAGTACCGCCGCGCTACCCGTGCGACGCGGCGTCCGGGCTGCCCTGGAGGCCCAGGCCCTGGACGGCGGCCACGGTCAGCTCCGGCAGGCCGGCGCCGTCGAGGCGCGCGCGTATCACGATGCGCCGCGCGTCCGCAGGCGCGCAGGGCGCCGCAGGGCCGTCGCGGCCGGCCAGCCGGCCGTCGGGGCGCGGCGACGTCTCGCGCACGCTGAACGGCGCCCCCTCTGCGTCAAGCAGCGCGGCGGCTTCATCAAGGGGCAGCCCCAGCAGGCCGCGCAGGCCCTCAGCCGCTTGTCCCATCAGACCTCCATGATCTCCTTTTCTTTTTCGGCAATCATCTCGTCTATTTCCTTTATCGTCTTGTCGGTCTTCTTCTGGACGGACTCGAGCTCGTCCTTCAGATCGTCCTCGGTGAGGTCGCCGGCCTTCTCCTGCCGCTTCAGCTCGTCGTTCGCGTCGCGGCGCTCGTTCCTTATCGCCACCTTGGCGTCCTCGCCGAACTTCTTGACGAGCTTGGTCAGCTCCCTCCTTCGCTCCTCGGTGACGGGCGGGATGGAAAGCCTTATCGACTTGCCGTCGTTTGACGGGTTTATCCCCAGGTTCGCGAGGTTTATGGCCTTCTCTATGCCTTTGAGCGACTTGGGGTCGAAGGGCGAGACAAGAAGGCTTCTGGGATCCGGCGCCGTGATGCTGGCTATGTTTTTCAGCGGGGTCGGCGTGCCATAGTAGTCCGCCGTCACCCTGTCCAGCAGCGCCGGGTTGGCCCTCCCCGCCCTGACGGAATTAAGGTTCTCCTTTAGGACGGCGATGCTCTTTGCCGATCTTTCGTCGAGCAGATTCTGTGCGTCTATGGCCATGCCTATACACTCTCCTTCCATTGGCTGTGTCAACAGGTCGCCTTCATGAATTCATGCCCCTCCGCCGATCCGCCTTTGGCGGCGGGACCCGGCGCGGGCGGCCGCACAGCGACTCAGCGGATCACGGTCCCTATGTCCTCCCCGAAGACGGCCCTCAGCACATTGCCCTTCTCCGAGAGGGCGAACACATGGATGGGTATATTGTTGTCGCGGCACAGGGAGGCCGCGGTGGAATCCATTACGCCGAGGCCCTTTTCAAGTATCTCCTGGTGCGTAAGCGAGCTGTAGCGCAGGGCGCCGGGGTTCACGGCGGGATCGTCCGAGTACACGGCGTCCACCTTTTTTGCCAGCAGTATGATGTCGGCCTCGACCTCGGCCGCGCGCAGCGCCGCCGTGGTGTCCGTCGAGAAAAAGGGGTTCCCCGTCCCCGCCGCGAATATCACCACTATGCCGCGCTCGAGATGCGCCATGGCCTTGCGCCTTATGTAGGGCTCCGCCACCTCCCTCATCTCGATGGCCGTCTGCACCCGCGTCGCTATGCCTGCCGCCTCAAACGCGTCCTGCAGCGCGAGGGCGTTTATGACCGTCGCCAGCATGCCCATGTAGTCCGCCGTGGCCCTGTCCATGCTCTTGCTGGCCCGGCCCCGCCAGAAATTCCCCCCGCCGACGACTATGGCCGTCTCGACGCCCAGCGACACGAGCTCGCTGACCTGGCCCGCGACCTGCGAGAGCATTTCCTCGCTCAGCCCGAACCTGCCTTCGCCCGCGAGGGCCTCCCCGCTTATCTTCAGTATCACTCGCTTGTATCTGGGCGCGGGACGCGCCCCGGCTTCTTTCATATCAGCCCCCTGTGGCGGCTATTCGGCCGCCGTGCGCCATTTTTGCCCATTCCGCGAGCAGAAGGCACAGCCCCCCCTGTCGCCGGCGCAGCTTATGCAGGAGGGCTCGGGCATCCCTATCTCGCCGCGCAGCAGGAAGAACAGCCCGGCGCACGACTTCAGCGGGGATATCATGGAGCTTTCCTCCACCCTCGCCCCTATCCTGCCGAAGTCCAGCAGCAGCGCCAGCTTCTTCATCTGCGAGATATCCATGCCGTAGTAGCCCGGCCCGAAGCTGTCCGAGAGGCCCGCGCCGCATTCGCCCGCAAGCCTTTCCCTCAGCGCCTCGACGCCGGCGCACACGTATGCGTTGCCCCACAGATCCTCGTAAAAGGCCTCCGACACGCTCTCGGCCGCCGCCGCGCCCCCGAGGCTCAGGGAGACGGCATAGACCGCCGCGCCGCCGACGCGCGACGCGTCAAGCTGCGCAAAGGCGGCGCATTCAAGCCGCACGCCGGATATCTCGAGCGCGCCGCCTCGCGGCGCGCAGCCTTCCGACACCGCAGTCGCGGCCATGAGCCTGGCGCCGCGCGACCAGGCCCCGCGCATGGCGACGGCCTCGTCGAGCATGCGCCTGTGCATCTCCTTGCCAGGGTCGAAGCCGCAGCTTCGTTTGAGGTTTTCCAGAGCCCTGCCGTATAGCGGGCCGAGCTCGAAATCGTACAGCGCTTCCTTCATGGCCCCACCGCCCGGACAGGGCGTCAGCCTATCTGCTTTGCCACTTCCTCGGCAAAATTCTCCTGCCTTTTCTCTATGCCTTCCCCTACCTCGTAGCGGGCCATGTCGGCGATCCTGACGGGCTTCCCTATCGATTTGGCGGCTTCGCCCACGTACTGCCCCACCGTGAGGTCCGCGTTCTTCACGAACTTCTGCTCCAGCAGGCAGCTTTCCTTAAGCACCTTTTTCAGCCTGCCGGCGACCATCCTCTCCACTATATCCGCAGGCTTGCCCTCGTTGAGGGCCTGCTGCACGAGTATCTTCTTCTCGGACTCCACATACTCGGGATCCACCTGGGACTCGTCTATGAACTTGGGGTTCATCGAGGCGATCTGCATGGCGATGTCCTTGCCCATCGTCTCGACCTCCGCATATGAGGCCTCGGTCTCCAGGCCCACGATGACGCCTATCCTGCCGCCGCCGTGTATATAGCCCACATGCACCGCGCCGGGCCTTTCAAGCTTCTGGGCGCGCCTTAGGCTCAGGTTCTCGCCTATGGTGGAGATCAGGGCGTTCAGCCTGTCCCTTACGCTGCCCGAATCGTATCCGGCCTCGAGAAGTTCCTCCGCGTCCTTCCATTCGGACTCGACGGCCAGCTCCGACAGCCTATCGACAAAGCCTATGAAATCCTCGTTCTTGGCGACAAAATCCGTCTCTGAATTGACTTCCACCATCGCCGCCTTCGAGA
Source organism: Eubacteriales Family XIII. Incertae Sedis bacterium (assembly GCA_031270275.1). Classification (GTDB taxonomy): domain Bacteria; phylum Bacillota; class Clostridia; order Peptostreptococcales; family Anaerovoracaceae; genus JAISXZ01. The sequence goes on from JAISXZ010000192.1 coordinate 12,735, forward strand.
AGTCCGGTGAAAACCTGATCCTGACAAGCCCCTCCGAGGCTATCCTGCCGGCCTTCTTGGCGGCCTTAGCCAGACCCCTCTCCCTGAGGATCTCTATCGAGCGCTCGATGTCGCCGTCCGTCTCTACGAGAACGTTCTTGCAGTCCATCATGCCCGCGCCTGTCCTTTCGCGCAGTTCCTTTACCTGTGTGGCTGTTACAGCCATATCAACACACCTTCTTTCTGGATGCCGCTAACTTATTTGAGAACACATCAAACAACAGCCTGGGATATTCCGTCCGCCCCTTCGCCGGCCGCCGTCATCCGACGGCCGCCGGGGCCTCGTCCTGCGCGTCGGCCGCCGGGGCATCATCCGCCGGGGCGTAGTCCTGCGCGACGGCCGCCGGGGCGCCGGCCTCCACAGCCTCGCCGCCGTCATAGCCCTCGCCGTCCTCGCCGCCGTCGTAGCCCTCGCCGCCTTCGCCGCTGTCGTAGCTCTCGCCCTGCCGCCCCTCTATCACGGCGTCGGCCATGCAGCAGGTTATAAGCCTTATCGAGCGTATGGCGTCGTCGTTGGCGGGTATAACGAAATCCACGTCGTCAGGGTCGCAGTTGGTGTCCACAATGCCCACAATAGGTATGCCCAGTATCCTGGCTTCCTTGACGGCTATCCTTTCCTTCTTGGGGTCCACGACGAAAAGGGCGGCCGGCATGCCCTTCATCTCCTTGATGCCGCCGAGGAACTTCTCGAGCCTGTCCTGTTCGAGCCTCAGCTTTATGACCTCCTTCTTCGTCAGCGCGTCAAAGGTCCCGTCGGTCTCCATCTTCTGTATCGCGTAGAGCCTCTTGATCCTCTCGGAGATGGTTCTGTAGTTCGTGAGCGTGCCGCCCAGCCACCTCTCGCTGACAAAGTACATGCCGCATCTTATGGCCTCGTCGCGCACGGAGATCTGGGCCTGCTTCTTCGTCCCGACGAAAAGCACGGGCTCGCCCCTTGCGCCTATGTCGTGCAGAAACTCATACGCCTCGTCTATCAGCCTGACCGTCGTCTGCAGATCGATGATGTATATGCCGTTTCTTTCCGTAAAAATATAAGGCGCCATCTTCGGGTTCCATCTTCTGGTCTGGTGTCCGAAGTGTACGCCTGCTTCGAGCAGCTGTTTCATTGAAATGACCGACATGTCCCTGTTCCTCCTTGGTTTTTCCCTCCGCCGAAAGCGTTAGTCGCTGTGCGGAAATAACCTTTACATCTGACTTGTCTTTTTTCCGCCACGCTGCGTTGGCAGAACCCGTTGATACTTCTAGTATCAACGGAACCTACCGCCTTGCGCGACGAAAAAAATCCTGCGTCAGATTTGCAAACTTTATTTCCGCACAGCTCCTTAGTACAGGCAGCCTGACGGCACCGGCCTGCCGCTGTGCGGCGTGCGTATTTTGTTTGCCGCCCGCTTTTCGGCGCGGCATGAACGGCGGGCGCGAAAAAGCGCCCTCATTAACTATACAACAGGGCCGTGGGGATTGCAAGCGGATTTTTGGCATGCGGGCCGCGTGTGCGGGCCGCGTGCAAAGTTTATTTTCGGCAATATGTCGGCCCTTTTTTTCGGTTTGTTGTAGCAGCCATCGCGGCATCGCTTTCCACAGCAGCATGGAGGCCAGCCACTCCTCATCGGCATAGGCATTCGCGGGACAACAGACTTCGTTTTCGATTCTTGTTGAATGCCAATATCCAAGAGAGTATAATGTATATTGCTCCACCGACTAAACATTGCGCGTCCTGGCGGCTATTTTTGCGCCCCGCTTTGTCGCAAAGCCTCGCCGAACCTTCGGGTTCGCCTACGTTTTGCTTCGTGCGGGACACAAAACTATCTCGCCAATCCGGCGCAACATTTAGTCGGCGGAGCAATAGCATAGGCGGAAACAATTGTCGCCTGTCCGTTTTGCCGCCCATCGGCAATAAGGAGCTGTGCGGGAATAAGGGCTATTGCCGCACAGCGACCCGGCCTTGGAGGTGCAATCGAGTGCCCGAATATTTAATCAGCCTGTCTTGGGACAGTGAGGCCTCAGTATGGATAGCCACAAGCGAAGATATCCCCGGTCTGGTTTTGGAATCGGGTTCGCTTGACGCGCTTATCGAGCGAGTCCGTTTTGCCGCGCCGGAATTGCTGTCATTGAACAAGAAGCCGGAGCAACAAACGCTTTCAATGTGTTTTCGCTCGGAACGACGCGAACTGATACGCGTGTAATGGCTGAATACGAGAAGAGAGTGCGTGAAATATTGCTGCAAAGCGGCTGCTCTTTTGAACGGCGCGGAAAAGGCGACCATGACATCTGGTACAGCCCGGTCACAAAATCCCACGTAACCGTTGACGGCAAAATCAAGTCGCGCCATACAGCCAATGCCATTATGAAACAAAGCGGGATTGCTTATCGTTTTTAACACGGCCTGACGGTTCTTTGATCACACAAACCTCCAATCCTGCTTGAATTCACACATTGTGCTTTGCTTGTGCTTTTTCAAGCCCTATTGAAGCCTTGACTGTCAATTGCCCTTCAAGGTCGGCAAGGACTCTTGTTTTCATGTTCTGTCAGTAAAATTCTGCCTTCCGAAACTCAGAATAATCTGAGAGAAAATTTACGTCCGGGTGCGGCAAAAGGCGGGAGAAACCTCCCGTTTGCCTTTGGCTGTTCGTGAAACATCGCGTCGTTTGATGATCCGGGCGCGTCGTTGCATACGGGTCGTTGTCGTTTCCGCCGATCCGCAATTCAAAATATATTGTCGTTGCCGTTTAATTCAGCGTGTCGCGGGACACCGTATTCACTTAAGGTTGGGTCTAACAATCCATGCTCTACCACCCATGCTCTACCACAATTTCACTCGTCTGACTGTTTGGATCCGCAAAATAAAGCGAAATGGAATGACGCCTCCCCCTATAGTGCAATTCAAATCCACTTTCACCCAACTCTTCTTGGGCATATATATTACCATATTCCTCATATGGAAGATTGGCGAAAGCTTCTTTTGTTTCATTTAGGGTTTTATTTAAAACAATTCCGTCTATTTCAAATTTACTCGGTTCTTCGCTTGTAATCCCTATGACATAACCTGTACGTGAATAGTAGTATATGCTGATGTCCTTGTATGTAAAATAATCATAACCGCTATTGCTATCAACTTGGACAGGGATGCCAAGAATAGCGGCTTCATCACTCGCGCCATCATCAATAAGACATTGCAGAGAAAGCCCATCATATAAAATAATATTTCCTGCCTCTTCTGGCATATAACCATCCAAATCTCGTACCTTGCGTTTAGCATCATCCGAAAGGGAATAACAAAAAGCAAATGCGCTATCATCGGCGACACTTTTAACGGAATTGGGTATCACTATGCTTTTCAAAGAGG
>JAISXZ010000235.1 GCA_031270275.1 Eubacteriales Family XIII. Incertae Sedis bacterium
TGTAGTGTCTCATTCATCTTTAGGCAAATGGCTTGTGTGGATTTCCTGCGGCGTTGTTGTCGTCGGTCGCCATAGGCCGCTGCTATGGCTCCCTCCTCCGCCTAGCCGCAGAAAACCCAACCTGCGCCATTTATACAAAAACGAATGAGACACTACACTAGACAGGGGCAGCGGCTACACCAGCTCTATGAATACCGTCTCCGCGCTGTCGCCCTGCCTGGGCCCCAGCTTAAGTATCCGCGTGTACCCGCCGCTGCGCTCCGCGTACTTGGGCGCGATGCTCTCAAACAGCTTCGTCACCACGCTCTCGTCGTATATATAGGCGAGCGCCTGCCGCCTGGCGTGAAGGTCCCCCCGCTTGCCAAGCGTTATCATCTTCTCGGCCGCGCGCTTCGTCTCCTTGGCCCTGTGCTCGGTCGTGCTTATGCGCCCTTCGCGCAGCAGATCCGTCACGAGGTTCCTGAGCATGGCCTTCCTGTGCGCCGTCGGCCTGCCTAATTTCCTGTAACCCGGCATCTTGCGACTCTCCCCTCTACCCTATTCCTCGCTCGGCTTAAGGCCGAGCCCCAGTTCTTCCAACTTGTATTTTACCTCCTCGAGGGACTTCTTGCCCAGGTTCCTCACCTTCATCATGTCGTCCTCGGTCTTGTGCGTGAGCTCCTCGACGGTGTTTATGGAAGCCCGCTTCAGGCAGTTGAAGGAGCGGACCGACAGCTCGAGTTCCTCTATCGTCATCTCGAGCGCCTTCTCCTTCTGGTTCTCCTCCTTTTCGACCATGATCTCCATGGTCTCGGCGCTGTGCGTGAGGTCTATGAACAGCTTCAGATGCTCCTGCATTATCTTGGCGCCTATAGAGATGCTCTCCCCAGGCGTGACGCTGCCGTCGGTCCATATCTCGACGCTGAGCCTGTCGTAGTCCGTGACCTGGCCGACGCGCGTGTTCTCGACCGTGAAGTTGACCTTCCTCACGGGCGTGTATATCGAATCGACGGGTATGACCGCTATGGGCATGGACTCCGTCTTGTTCTGCTCCGCGCTGACGTAGCCCCTGCCGCGCGCGACGTTTATCTCCATAGCCAGCGCGGCGCCTTCCTCCAGCGTAGCTATGTGCAGGGCCGGATTGGATATCTCGACATCGCCGTCGGTTATTATGTCGCCGGCGGTGACGTCCATGGGGCCCGTCGCGTTTATCGAAACCTGCTTGGCGACGTCGCTGTACATCTTGACGGCGAGCTTCTTCAGGTTGAGTATGATCTCCGTGACGTCCTCTTTGACCCCAGGGACTGTCGAAAACTCGTTCAGTATCCCGTCTATCTTGACCGATGTGACGGCGGCGCCCGGAATGGAGCCCAGAAGTATCCTTCGCAGGCTGTTTCCGAGAGTGGTGCCGTAGCCTCTCTCGAGGGGTTCGACGACGTATTTCCCGTAGTTGACGTCCTCGTCGGAGCTTATGCAGACTATTGTCGGCTTTTCGATCTCTATCACGCAAAACCCTCCTTCCCTATTCCCGACCAGAGCCAAATGACGTTCATGCGGCTACTTCGAGTACAGTTCGACGATAAGGTGTTCTGCGATAGGCGTGTCGATGTCCTCTCTCCTTGGCAGCGCTATGACATTGCCCTCCAGCTTTTCCACGTCCACGGTGATCCACGCCGGGACGGATATCGACATCTCCTTGATCTCCTTGAACTTGGGCGACGACTGGCTCCTTGCCTTGACCTTGACCACGGAGCCCGGCTTGACCTCCGCCGAGGGTATGTCCAGCTTCCTGCCGTTCACGAGAAAATGGCCGTGCATGACAAGCTGCCTAGCCTCCTTCCGCGAGGAAGCGAAACCCATGCGGAACACCACGTTGTCCATGCGCGTCTCGAGCATCACAAGCAGGTTCTCGCCCGTCAGGCCCTTCTTTTTCGCGGCCTTGTCGAAGGTGTTCCTGAACTGGGTCTCCAAAAGCCCGTAGAACCTCTTGGCCTTCTGCTTCTCCCTGAGCTGGAGCCCGTAGTCCGAGACCTTCTTCCGGCCCAGGCCGTGCTGGCCGGGGGGGTAGTTCCTTTTTTCAAGCGCGCACTTGGGGCTGTAGCAGCGCTCGCCCTTCAGGAAAAGCTTTTGGGCCTCCCGCCTGCATAGCCTGCAGGAGGCGTTGGTATATCTCGCCATGTCGTATCCTCCTTCTGTTACACGCGCCTTCTCTTGGGCGGCCTGCATCCGTTGTGCGGAATGGGCGTTATGTCCTTTATCAGGCTGATTTCAAGCCCCGCCGTCTGAAGGGCCCGTATCGCCGCCTCGCGGCCGGAGCCTGGTCCCTTCACGTACACCTCGATATGCTTGAGGCCGTGTTCCATCGCGCCCTTGGCGGCCTCGTCGGCAGCCATCTGCGCGGCAAAGGGGGTCGATTTCCTGGAGCCCTTGAAGCCAAGGGAGCCCGCGCTCGACCATGAGAGGGCATTGCCGGAAAGATCCGTCAGCGTCACCAGGGTGTTGTTGAACGTGGACTGGATATGCGCCTGGCCCCTCTCGATATTCTTGCGCTCTCTCCTTTTTTTGCGTGCTGTCGTCTTTTTAACAGGCTTGGCCATCTATTATAATACCTCCCTACCTCGTCGCCTTCTTCTTCCTGCCTACGGTCTTCTTGGGGCCCTTTCTGGTGCGCGCGTTGGTCTTGGTGTTCTGCCCCCTGACGGGCAGCCCCCTTCTGTGCCTTATGCCCCTGTAGCAGCCGATCTCCATCAGCCGCTTGATGTTCAGCGAGACCTCCCTGCGCAGGTCGCCCTCGACCATGTATTCGGAGTCTATTATCCTCCTTATGGCGCCGGCCTCCTCCTCGGAAAGGTTCTTGACCCTCGTGTCGGGGCTGACCCCGGCCTTTTTCAGAATCTCTATCGCCGTGGGCCTTCCGATGCCGAAGATGTACGTCAGCCCTATCTCCACCCTCTTGTCCCTTGGCAGATCGACGCCGGCTATACGAGCCATAGTTCTCCTCCTTTTTCCTTTTAGGTTACTACTCACCCGCCACGCCATTTTAGCCCACCTCGGAACCTAGCTGCGATTATTGGCTTCCTCACGTAGCTTCTAGTACGCTCCGGGAGCCCAAATCGCCCCCAGAACCCGATCTGGACAAAACTAGCGCGGCGTGTGAGTAGTTTCGATCTAAGCAGGTGAGTAGTAACCTTTTAGCGTTTGTTATGCAGAGCACGGGCGCCCGCCCGTCAAACGGCCGGCCGATCAGTCGCCGTTCAGCCCTGTGTCTGCTTGTGCTTTGGGTTTTCGCATATGATCATCACCTTGCCCTTGCGCTTGATGACCTTGCACTTCTCGCAGATCGGTTTTACCGAGCTCCTTACCTTCATCCTTGCCTCCATCGCGCCCCTGGGGGCGCCGCAAACAGCCGAATCAGCTCCTGTCGCCCTTGTCGCGCCATGTGATGCGGCCCCTGGTCAGGTCATACGGCGAAAGCTCCATCTTGACGCGGTCCCCCGGCAGTATCCTTATAAAGTTCATCCTTATCTTGCCCGATATGTGCGCGAGGATCTCGTAGCCGTTTTCCAGCTTTACCACAAACATGGCATTCGGCTGGGCCTCAATTACGGTGCCAAACACTTCAATGACATCTCTTTTCGCCATAATTCACCTCTTGGTACTCGTCAAACAATAATCTGCAATTTCCCGCTTGCCTTCTCGTCGCCGGGACGCACCGTCGTCAGTCGCCGTGCCGCATCTGGCATATCCCCTTCCTACGCCTTGCCCGAAGGCGAAACCGCGGCATGAAAATCTCGCATCTTATCATTTGACAGTTCCTTAAAGCAGCGTGAGCAGCTCAGGCTCGTCGTCCGTTATGACCACCGTGTTCTCATAATGGGCGGACAGGCCCCCGTCCGCAGTCACGGCCGTCCAGTTGTCGCGCAGGACCTCGACCTCCCAGCCGCCCGTGTTTATCATCGGCTCTATGGCAAAAACCATGCCCTTCGCGAGCCTCGGGCCGCGTCCGGCCTTGCCGAAGTTGGGTATCTGCGGATCCTCGTGCATCAGGCGGCCCACGCCATGCCCCACGTAGTCCTGCACCACCGAAAAACCCTCCGATTCGGCCCTCGCCTGTATCGCGCTGGATATGTCGTACAGCCTGCGCCCCGCGCGGCAGTGCTCCAGCCCCGCGAAGAAGCTCGCCTCGGCCGTCCTTATGAGCCTGTCCGCAAGCTCGCTGACCCGGCCTACCGCGTAGGTCCTTGCGGCGTCGCTCACATAGCCCTTCCATGTGCAGCCGATGTCCACGCTCACTATGTCGCCCTCGCTCAGCAGCCGCGTGGGGGAGGGGATGCCATGCACCACTTCCTCGTTCACGGACACGCAGGCGTTGGCCGGGTATCCGTTATAGCCCCTGAAGCTGGGGAACATGCCTTTTTCGAGTATCCTGCCCTCGACAAAGTCGTCGATGTCCTTGGTGCTCACGCCTGGCCTTATCAGGTCCCGCAAGTCCCGCAGTATGGCGGCCGTCACCCTGCCTGACTCGCGCATTAGCTGTATCTCGCTTTCCGACTTGATGATTATCATCGCGCCAGGGCTTCCAGTATGTCCGCGAACACCCTGTCGGGCGACTTCGCGCCGTCCACGCGGAGCAGCGCGCCGCGGGCCCTGTAGTGCTCTATGAGCGGGGCCGTCTGGCTATTGTACACGCCTATGCGCTTCATGGCCGTCTCGGCGCTGTCGTCGTCGCGCTGCGACAGGCCGCCCCCGCAGACGTCGCAGATGCCCTCCCGCGCCGGGGGTATGTTGGCGACATGGTATCCCGCGCCGCATTTCTCGCATGTCCTGCGCCCCGTTATCCGGCTGATCAGCTCGCTCTCGGGCGTGTCTATCAGCAGGGCCCCGTCCAGGGCGGCGCCTTTCTCCGCGAGATGCTCGTCAAGGGCATTCGCCTGTTCGGGCGTCCTCGGGAAGCCGTCCAGGATGAATCCCTTCGCGCAGTCCTCCCCGCCAAGCCTGTCCAGGGCTATGTCGATGACCAGCCCGTCCGGCACGAGCTCGCCCCTGTCCATGAAGGACTTGGCCTTCATGCCGAGGGCCGTGCCGTTCCTGATGTTCGTCCTGAATATGTCGCCGGTCGAGATGGCCGGGATCCCGAAGCGCTCCGCGATCCTCGCCGCCTGCGTTCCCTTTCCCGAAGCCGGCGCGCCCAGCAGCAGTATACGCATCCGTCTGCACCTCTAGGGGGTCATTTGAGGAATCCCTGGTAATTGCGCATTACCATCTGGGATTCGAGCTGCTTCATGGTATCAAGGCCTACGCCCACGGCTATGAGAAGCGACGTGCCGCCAAAGCCTATCTGCAGGGCCGTCGACTGCTGTATCAGCGTGGGCAGGGTGGCTATGAACGCGAGGAACACCGCCCCCACAAATGTTATCCTCATCATAACCTTGTTCAGGTACTCGACCGTGGCCCTGCCGGGCCTGATGCCGGGCACGAAGCCGCCGTTCGCGCGCATGTTGTTCGCGACCTCCATGGGGTTGAAGGTTATGGCCGTGTAGAAGTAGGTGAAGAACATTATCAGCACCACGTTCAGCGCGGAGTATATCCATGCGCCGTATATGCCGTTGGGCGAAAGCCAGGTGTCCACCCACTGCGAAAAGGCCGCGTTGTTCACGAAGTAGCGTATCGTCAGCGGGGTCTGCAGCAGCGAAAGCGCGAATATGACGGGGATGACGCCCGCCTGGTTGACCTTGATGGGGATGTGCGTGCTCTGGCCGCCGTACATCTTCCTGCCCACGACCCTCTTTGCGTACTGGACCGGTATGCGCCTCTGCCCCTGCTGGACCTCCACCGTGCCTATTATGACTATGACGGCGAAGACGCAGAACAGGATCATCGACACGATGGACACCTCGTCCGATCTGTACTGCATGAGCGCGTTCTGTATGGCGCCGGGCGCGCCCGCTATGATGCCGGCGAAGATTATCAGCGATATGCCGTTGCCTATGCCGCTCTCGTTTATCTGCTCGCCCAGCCACATCAGGAAGGCTGTGCCGGCCGTGAGCGTCAGCACCACCACCGCGAGCGAGAAGAAGTCCGTGTACATGAGCGCCGGCCTGAACAGCCCGAGCGTCATGCCTATCGCCTGTATAAAGGCCAGGATCACCGTGAGGTAGCGCGTGTACTGGGCTATCTTTTTCCTGCCCTCGGTGCCCTCCTTGGCCAGGGCCTCGAGGTGCGGCACCGCTATGGTCAGGAGCTGGAGTATGATGGACGCGGTGACATAGGGCGTTATGCTTAGGGCGAATATGGTGAAGTTGCTGAACGCGCCGCCGGAAAACAGGTTGAAGAACTGGAACAGCCCCGGTCCGTCCCCGCCTAGGAGGCCTTCGAGGCTGGCCCTGTCTATAAACGGGACAGGTATGTTGGCGCCCAGACGGAAAATCAGGAGCATAAGAATCGTGAAGATCATCTTCTTCCTGATATCCGGGACCTTCCAAGCCTGTGCGACCGTCTTAAACATGTTCATGCTAAATCACCTCTGCCTTTCCCCCGGCAGCCTCGATCTTTTCCGTCGCAGTCTTGCTGAACTTGTGGGCCTTTACCGTGAGCCTCTTTTCGAGCGTCCCGTCCCCGAGTATCTTCACGCCGCCCATCTCGGACTTCTTTATCAGCCTCTTGCCGACGAGGCTTTGGGGGCTGACCTCGTCGCCGTCGTCGAAGCGGTTCAGGTCATCGACGTTCAGCACGGTGTATTCCTTCTTCCATATGTTCGTGAAGCCCCTTTTGGGGATGCGCCTGTAAAGCGGCATCTGGCCGCCCTCGAAGCCGGGCCTCGTGCCGCCGCCGCTCCTGGAATTCTGTCCGTTCATCCCGCGCCCGGCGGTTTTGCCCTGCCCCGTCGCCGTGCCCCTGCCCTTGCGTTTCGGCTCTTTGCTCGCCCCTGCCGGCGCGTGTATTTCATGCAATTTCATGGGACTGAAACCTCCTGGGCTATGCCCTATGCCTTCTCAACCGTCAAAAGATGCCTTACCTTCTCGACGGCGCCGCGCGTCTGCGGCGTGTCCGGCATTTCGACTGCATGCTGCATTTTTCTGAGGCCAAGGGCCTTGACTACGCGCCGCTGCGCGGGGGAGGCTCCTATAACGCTCTTGGTCAGGGTTATCTTGATCATATCGGCCATCTGCCTTCCCTCCTATCCCAGTATTTCCTCTTTCGTCTTCCCCCTGAGCCTGCTTATCCGCTCGACGGTCTTCAGCTCGCGAAGGCCCTCTATCGTCGCGTGCGCCATATTGCCCGCGTTGTTCGAGCCTATGGACTTCGCCCTCACGTCCTTTACGCCCGCAAGCTCGAGCACCATGCGCACCGAGCTTCCCGCCAGGACGCCCGTGCCGGGCGCGGCGGGCATTATCAGCACCTGCCCCGCCCCGAATATGCCCAGGGACCTATGCGGTATGCTGGTCCCGACGGTGGGGACGAATATCAGCTTCTTCTTCGCGTCCTCTAT
>JAISXZ010000049.1 GCA_031270275.1 Eubacteriales Family XIII. Incertae Sedis bacterium
GCCCGGCCTTTTCCAGCAGCTCCATGAAGTCCCCCTCGAAGCTGAATCGGACGAAGCGCGAACCCGCCTCGCCATAGCCCAGCATCTCGGCCGAAAAGGCGCGACCCCCCGGCGCGTCCCCGCCGAAGACGAGCCTGTCGCCCTCCCTAAGCCGCCTGCCGGGGCGGGCCATCGCCTCCCACACGTCCTCGCTCAGGCGTTTTGCAAGCAGCAGCTCCGCCCTGCCGCCCGTCCCCTCCCTGACGCCCAGAAGCCGGGCCGGGATGACCCTCGATTCGTTCAGCACGAGGCAGTCGCCCGCCCCCAGGCATTCGGGCAGGTCGCGGAAGCGCCTGTGCTGCACGCGCCCGCTGCCCATATGTACGACCATAAGGCGCGACCCGTCCCGATCCTCGCAGGGATAGCGCGCTATCCGCCCCTCCGGGAGGGCATAGTCAAAATCTTTGAGTGTCATAATCGGGTTCCGAGATGGGCAAAAATGGCGTGGCGCGTGAGCAGTTACCTTCCGGCGGCCCCTCACTCTATCCGCACGTCCGTATAGTACTTGCCCAATATCTGCTCAAAGCTGTAGCCCTGCTCGGCCATCGCTATCGCGCTGTCCTGCGGCAGCCCCACGCCATGGCCGTAGCCCCTGCCCACGAAGTTCAGCATGCCGCCGGACACCGCCGCCTCAGGCGTTTCCGCCTTCTGCGCCGGCACGGCCTTCTGCGCGCCCGAGGCGGCGATGAGCCACATGTCGCCCAGCCCGAGCGCCGAGACGGCCTGCTCCCCGCCTGGGCCGGCCGAAACGACGTGGGCCGTCCCCGAAAGGCCCTGCGTTTCCGTCCCCCCGGAAGGGGACAGGCCCTCGGCGTACAGGGCGGGCGCGCCCGCCGCGCCGCCGCCCGGCCCCGCGAGCGAGAAGCTGAGCGACTTTACCCTCTCCGCGCCCAGGACCGTGCGCACGCGCTCCTTTTCAAGCGCCGTCTCCGACTCGCTCCCGACGATCCGCAGCTCCATGACGCTGCCGCCCGCAGAGCGCCTCGTTACCGCGACCGAGGATATCTCGCCCGGATCCAGGCCGCTCGCGGCAAGCTCCGCGCGCAGCGTCTGGAAGGGTATCTGCCAGTTCCACGCGTACTCGGGGGAATGCTCGTCGGCGACGCCGCGCAGATAGCCCTCCCTGCCGCTCCATACGTCCTCCGAGTTCTGCGTATGCCCGCCGCTGTTCTTGAAGTAGTAGCCGGCGACGACCTCGCCCTGATGGTAGAGCATCAGCCCCCTTGTGCCGTCGACGGCGAGGTTCGTCTCGGGATATTCGCCGATGTGGCCCTTGTAGACCTGGCAGTGCGTGTCGGCGCAGAGGTCGAAGCCGTCACCCGCGTGCTCGCCAAGCCTGTACGCCGTGTAGCTCCTGGCGGCCACGGCCTGGGCCTTCAGCGCCTCGGGCGGGTTCTTGCGCCCCATCTCCGCATTCAGCACGCCGTAGAGGTATTCCTCCATCGGGACGTAGTTTATGACGTTGAAGGTCCCGTTGTGGTTGGCGAAGAAGGAAAGTCCGCCCCTGTACGGGACGCCCTCGTACTGTATGAGGCCGCCGTCGGCGTAGTCGTAGGGCATGAGGCAGTTCCCTGCGGCCATGTCGTCGGATATGAGGACGCCGTCGGAGGACAGCGTGACATAGCGGCCGCTCATGCTCACCGTCAGCCGGGTGTAGGCCGGGAGGGGCATGCCCTCCGTGAAGCCCCCGTCGGCCATGACGCCGAGGAAAAAGCCCTCGGCCGAGGAGATCGTGCAGGATGCGGGGGCGCTCGCGCCGTAGCGCAGGCCCACGCGTATGTAGTCGCCCCCCGCAGCGGCTACATCGTCGGTTCCCCCGAAAAAAAGGCTCGTTGACAGGACGATAAACGATAATATTATTACTGAAAATGCTCGATCCCTCGCGCCCAAAGCCATCAGATAGCGTCCTCGCTTCCGTTTTCGTCAAAGATTGAGAGCTGCCGCCTCGCGGCGTCCTCCGGCAGGGGGAGCCCCAGATGCGCGTAGGCGTCGCCGGACGCGATCCGCCCCTTCTGGGTTCTGTGCAGATAGCCCGCCTGTATGAGATAGGGCTCGTAGACGTCCTCTATCGTGACCCTTTCCTCCCCTATCGCGGCGGCGATGGTGTCTATGCCGACCGGCCCGCCGCCGAACCTCTCTATTATGAGCCTGAGTATGTCGCGGTCAAGCCCCTCCAGCCCCTTTTCGTCTATGCCCAGCGAATCGAGCGCGCCGCGGGTGACCCCGATGTCTATGCTGCCGCTGCCCCCGACCTGGCAGAAATCCCGCACGCGCTTCAGGAGCCTGTTGGCAACCCTCGGCGTGCCCCTGGACCGCAGCGACAGCTCCGTCAGCGAGGCCTGGTCTATGGCCATGCCGAACAGCGCCGCGGAACGCCCTATTATAAGCCGGAGCTCGTCGGGCCTGTACATCTCGAACTTGCTCACGATGCCGAACCTGTCGCGCAGGGGCGCGGAAAGGCTGCCGGCGCGGGTCGTGGCGCCTATGAGGGTGAATCTGCCGAGGTCGAGCCGTATGGAGCGGGCCGAGGGGCCCTTGCCTATTATAATGTCTATAGCGTAATCCTCCATCGCGGAGTAGAGCACCTCCTCGACGGAGCGGTTCAGCCTGTGTATCTCGTCTATGAACAGGACGTCGTTCTCGTTCAGGTTCGTCAGTATGGCGGCCAGGTCGCCGGCCCTGTCTATGGCGGGGCCGGAGCTTATGCGCAGCTCGACGCCGAGCTCGTTGGCTATGATGCCCGCCAGCGTGGTCTTGCCCAGCCCAGGCGGGCCGTAGAACAGCACGTGGTCCAGAGGCTCGCCGCGCAGCTGCGCGGCCTTTATGAACACCTGGAGGTTTTCGGTGACGTTCTTCTGCCCTATGTACTCGCTGAGCCTTCTGGGCCGCAGGCCGGATTCGGCGTATTCCTCCTCCGTCCCCAGCCGCGAGGCCGTGACTATTCTCCCGTCGAGGTCTTCCATGAAAAGCCCTGCCCTTCCGTGCCGCGGCGACAGGCTATGCCCTTCTGAGGGCCTGCCTGATGTACTCCTCCGCCGTAAGCCCGTCCCCCTTCGCGGCGGCGACCGCCGAAACCGCCTCCGCGCGGGAATACCCCAGCCCTACCAGCGCATCCACGGCCTCGCCGGCCGCCCCGTCCGAGGCCTGCGCGGCGGCAAGCCCCGCCTCGGCCTGGCCCGCGCCGGCAAGCAGCTCCGACTTGTCCTTCAGCTCCAGTATGATGCGCTCCGCCGACTTTTTCCCTATGCCATTGGCGCGGGTGAGCATGGCGGTGTCGCCGAACGCTATGGCCTTCGATAGCTCAGGGGGCCGCAGGGCCGACAGCAGCGACAGGGCCGCCTTGGCGCCGACGCCGCTGATCCCGGTCAGCATGCGGAACAGGGCCAGCGACTCCCTGTCCGAAAAGCCGCAGAGGCTTACGCCGTCCTCCTTTACGAGCATGGCCGTATGGACGAGCGCCTCGCCGCCCTCCTCCACGCCGTACAGGGGGGAATTGCCGGGCACGTACACCTCATAGCCTATGCCCCCGGCCTCTATGACTATCTTTCCGTCGAGCTTCGCGGCCACTCTACCGCGCAGATGGCATATCATCGCGACATCCCTTTCCCCATGGCCGCAGCCAGCCTGTCGGCGTGCCAGGCCGAGTTCCCGTGGCATATGGCGGCAGCCAGCGCGTCGGCGGCGTCGTCCGGCCTTGGGGGCTCGGCGAGCCGCAGCAGGGATTTCACCATGGCCTGCATCTGCGCCTTGTCCGCGCGCCCGTAGCCCGTCAGGGCCTGCTTTATCTGGAGGGGCGTGTATTCATGCACGTCCAGGCCGGAGTTTACGCAGGCGAGGATCGCAGCCCCCCTGGCCTGTCCCACGAGCAGCGCGGTCTTCGCGTTGCTGTTGAAGAACAGCTCCTCCACGGCCGCCGTGTCCGGCTCCAGGCGCCCTATGATCTCCATCAGCTCCGCGTAGACGGCCTTCAGGCGCATGGGCATGGATTCGCCGGCGCCGGTGCTGACGGCCCCGTATCCGCAGAGCGAGAACCTGGAGCCGTCGGCCTCGACGACGCCATAGCCCAGTATAGCGTAGCCCGGATCGATGCCAAGTATGCGCATGCCGCCCCCTTCCATGGCCGCTGCCGGGCGCCGCCGGCCTGTCCTGCGGCCGATAACATAAATTGTACCATAGAACCCACGCCGGAACAACCTTTTGAGCAAACAAAAACAGACTGATACTGTACCAGCCTGTCCATCGTAGAGGTGCTGGGATTTCAAGGTGCTGGGATTTCAATGTTGACAACATACGCGTAGCGGGTGTATAATAAGCCCATAGAAAGGGGTTGGTTGTGATTTCAACTGCGAGAATATCGGTGAACGTGGACGAGAAGGTCAAGCAAAGCGCACAGCAAGTGTTTCGTGAAATCGGCATGGATATGACCACGGCTATAGACTTGTTTTTGAGAACGGCGATTCGAGAGGGGCAAATCCCTTTCAGTCTTCAGACAGAACAAGCCTAC
>JAISXZ010000071.1 GCA_031270275.1 Eubacteriales Family XIII. Incertae Sedis bacterium
TTGTCTTCCTCACGTACCAAGCAGTACGCTCCGGGAGCCAAAATCGCCCCCAGAACCCGATCTGGACAAAACTGACGCGGCGTGTGAGTAGTTTCGATTTAAGTAGGTGAGTAGTAACCCTTCTTGCCCCAACGATATTCCATAACGGCATATAGGCTTGACATCTTTCTATTTCCATTATCCGATGGCGCCATGTAATATGCTTACAGGCGCTATTT
The DNA here is from genome assembly GCA_031270275.1 of Eubacteriales Family XIII. Incertae Sedis bacterium. Classification (GTDB taxonomy): domain Bacteria; phylum Bacillota; class Clostridia; order Peptostreptococcales; family Anaerovoracaceae; genus JAISXZ01. The sequence continues at coordinate 219 of JAISXZ010000071.1, forward strand.
TTGTTTTGCGAACTGTTTTATGAGGAGGTATGCGTTATGCCGAGGGTGCCCGTAAGCATGGAGGACAAAAAGAAAAGCTATTACAAGTACTACACGCGGCCTATGGCGGCCCCGCCGCCCGGGATGCTGGCCGCCGTGACGGAGACGCCGGGCGACAGCCGGCTGGCGCTGCGCATCCACGACAGAAACCGGCTTTTCGAGCCGGGGGATCTGCCGGCGCCCTTCGGCTGGTGGCTGCTGGACGACGGGACGGCGTTGATAGCGAACCGGACGCTGTTTCCGGGGACGACGGGCGAGATGTTCGACTGGTGGTTCGCCTGGCATCCCATAGACCGGCTGCGCTACGCCATATGGGATCCCGAGGATCACTTCGACGTCTATCTCGACGACAGGGCGAAGGCGCTCGATCCGGCCCTGAGCGCTAGGGAGAGGCACTGGGGCAGCGTCCATCACATATGGGAGGACATAGGCCTGGGCTCCGTCGATCTGCTGCGGATAAACTTCATGCGCCCAGGCACGATGGGCTACGACGAAAGCAGGATGGACAGCCCGGCCTGCAACGCGCTGATCTGCGGCAACTGCGCGACGATAGGCGGCGCGGATCTGCCCGACATGCCCGTCGTGATGACCCATTTTCTCAGGCCCGCGCCCGGAGGCTCGGAGCTGCGCTCGTATTTTTGGTTCGGCTGGCAGATAGAGGGCGGCAAAGAGACGAAGGCGCTTCCGGACGGCGCCGCCATACCGGCCGCCGCGCCCGTCGCGCTGCTGCGCCACAACGTCGTGGAATACGCGAATCTCGCGGCCATACTCCCGAGCGTGTATGCCGAGGAAAATGGCAGATGGCTCTAGCTAATAGGGACGCTCTACGGCCGCAAGGACTACCTCATGGCAAACCGGCTGATAATGCCCATATGCTCCATAGTGAGGAGCTGCGCCTTCGCGCTCATGAGCTTCACGATGGCCTCGACAGGCAGCTATACGGTGGCCTACGGCAGCTTTATCGCGGCCAGCGCCGTCGGCGTCGTCCTCGTATGGCTGATCGGAAGCAGCGGGGATCGCCCCCTGGGCATGGGCCAGAGCCAAAGCGGCGCGTAGGGGCGCCGGGCGGCGCCTTTTAGGCAGGCGTGCAGCAACCGTCGGGGAACCGAGCCGGCGGTTGCGCCGTCTCACTCCGGCAGGGAGCGTATGCTCATCTGCATACGCAGCCTCTCGGCCTCGACGTTCACCCGGATCGCCATGTTGCCTATGGCCGTCCGTATCTTCGCTGGATCGTCTATGTGCTCCTCTATGCTGAACATCGTCGCGCCCGTCTCCCGCGAGTCTATAAAGCCTCTGAGGAAGGTCTTGTTGCACTTCTTTATGGCGGCTATGGAGGGGGCGTACATGATGTGCTCTATCTCCGTCCTTGGCAGGCCGGACATGTAGTTCCCGATAGCGGCGGCCAGTATGCCGTCGTGATACAGCTCTATGCGTATGCTGGCGTTGGTCTTTTCAGCGGCCATTGTTGTTTGCCTCCGTTGCTGCATGAAACGTCGGGCGGCTGCGGCCGCCCAGGCGCAAAGGCGCGCGGCCAAGACGCCCGGCGGTCAAAGCCACATCGTCTCGACGATCTCGTCCACGATCTCATCCAGGCTCTTTTCGCCCGGCCTGTTCGGCATCATCCCGACAAGGTCCGGAAGATGCTGCATTACGTTGTCCCTCGAGATATTGTGCCATACGGGGTAGATCTCCTTGTAGTCCGAGGTCAGCATCTCCTTCATGAAGGCCAGGTCCGACTTGCGCCAGCCGGTGCGCGCAAACGAGCGGGAGATGACCAGGACCCCGAACTTGTATTTCGCGACGCCCGCGCGCAGCTTTTCCTCCAGGCTGTCGCCGGGCTCGAGCGTGTAGCCCTCAAAGACGGCGGATATGCCCGCGACGGACAGCGCGTCCGCCAGGGACTGCACTATGCTGTCCCTGTCCTTGTACGAGTGGAGCACGAACAGCCTCGGCTTGTTCTTCGGCACGCCCGCCTCGGCGGCCAGGGCCTTGCCGGGCGAGAACTCGAACACCTTGGGCTGAGGGCTCAGGACCTCCTTTTCGTCAGAGCAGGGGTACAGCTTCACCAGGCTTTTTATCTTTCCGAAATAGCTGCCCGAATCCAGTATGACATACCAGCGGCCCCCCTCCGGGATGGTGGCCTTGTAGGGCGTGCGCTCTATATAGCCCCCGATGAAGCGGTGCGGCAGGTTCCCTCGGTAAAGGCCGTAGTTGGCCTCGTCGAGTATCCGCACGTTGGCGGCGTAGCCGAGCGACACCTCGACGGAATCGCCCGCGTCCGCGTTCCCCAGATCGTAGAGAAGGTACTTCATCGCATCCGTCCTTTCCAACAATGGCCGTAGCCGGGCAAAGAAAAAGCGGTCTGTCTTTCAGACTTCGCGGAACAGGTGCCTGCCGGCCAGGCGCTTGCCGCGAACGGACTCGAAGGCCGGTATGTATATCTGCATGAAGCCATCGACCATGCGCGACTCCTGCTTCGTGAGCTCATACTCCCACAGGCCGTCCACGTTGCGCATGTTGCTGCCGTCGCTCGCGCTGTAGCCCTCCAGCCTGTCGCCGTACTGCCTGAACAGTATCTCGTACATGCGCCTGCGGTCGGGCGAGATCTGCGACACGTATTCCACCAGCAGCCTTTCGGCCTGGCCCGACAGCGCCCTGCCGTGCGCGGCGTCCCGCGCCGCCTGATCGCCGATAAGCGCGGCCCAGTCCCCCTCCGTCAGAGGCAGCTTCCGCCTCGTGGGTATCTTGTTCCAGTCGGGTTTGCCCGCCGCCCTGTCCGTGACCTGCCTGCGCATGACGCGGCAGCGTATGGCGCCGCCCGCCGCGGGCAGGCCCGCTTCCCGGCGGGAGGCGGGTATGGGGGACAGCCTTCCTCTAGGGTTGTTGGATGTGACCCTCACGCAAAGATTCCTTTCCGACGACAGAGTTCTCCTATATAATGATTTTACATCCGTTGGAATTGAAATTCAAGATAAATAATGTGCGAAAGGGCAAATGCGACGGAAAGGCTATGGAAAAGCGACGGAAAAGGGGCAGGGGGCCTACTCCAGCCCGTTGAAGACGAACATGAAAAAATCCTCGCGGCTTTTGGGCAGATCGTCGCCGAGGATGGGGTAGCAGTCGCCTTCGGCGCCGCACAGGCAGGCGTTGTAGAAATTGAAGGCGCCTATGAGGCAGGCGGTCGCGGCCACGGGGTTCGCCTGGCGGAACTCGCCGCTGTCCATGCCGCTACTGATGATGTCGAGCAGCAGCCTGAACTTGAAGCCCATGATCCTGCGCGCCGCGGACACCACCGTGGGATTCCCCATTAGCTCTATCTGCAGCAGTATGTTCGGCATCACCTTCTTTTCCATCATGATGCCCCGCATGAAATCCATTTCCATCTGCATGAACTGGCGCAGCTGGGCCTCGCAGGGGGCTGCCCTGTCTATCCGCTCGCCGAAGGAGCAGTAGGGGAGGATGATCTTTGAATCCAGGAGCTCGTCGAAAAGCCCCTCCTTGCTTTCGAAATACTCGTAGAGCGTGGCCTTGGCTATGCCCGCCCGCCCCGCGATATCGGACATCTTTGTGCTGTCGAAGCCCTTTTCAAGAAAGATGTCGAAGGCGGCGTCGAGTATGGCGCCCTTCTTCTGCGCTCGCTCGCCGTTAGGGGCCGTCCCAGGAAATACCCCCCCCCCCGGCCGATCCGACAGCCTGCCCGCAGCCGCGTCCGCAGCCGTGTCCGCAACATCGCCTCTGTTCCTGTCCGCCATGCCGCCCACCCCCGCCTAGGCCCCGGCCCTGGCCGCGGCAAGCCGCGCAAGCCTGGCCTGGCGCCTCGCGGCGCGCTTCGCCTTGAATCTCTCGCTCCTGTCGTCAACTATCGTGTAGATGACCGGCACCAGCACGAGGGTTATCACGGTCGAAAAGAGCAGCCCGCCTATGACGGTTATGCCCATGGGCTGCTGAAGCTCCGCGCCGGAGCCCAGCCCCAGCGACAGGGGGAGCAGGCCGAGACAGGTCGTCAGCGCGGTCATGAGTATGGGGCGGAGCCTAAAGCGGCCCGCGTTCACTATGGCATCCTCCCTGCTGGCGTAGACCCCCTTGTTCTGGTTGATGAAGTCGATGAGCAGTATGGAGTTGTTCACGACTATGCCAGACAGCATTATTATGCCCAGGAAGGCCACGAGCGACAGGGGCGTGTTGGTTATGAACAGCGCGATGAAGGCCCCGGTCAGCGCGAAGGGTATGGCAAGCATTATTATGAAGGGCTGTATCAGCGACTCGAACTGCGACGCCAGTATCATGAAGATCAGCAGCACGGCGAGCAGCAGCGCGTAGAACAGGCTCGTAAACGAATCGAGCATCTCCTCAACCTCGCCGCCCATGCTCCACGTGTAGCCGATGGGCATGGGGTAGTTGGATACGGCCGCCTCTATTTCGGACGACACGGACTGGAGGTCCCTGCCCAGCACGTCCGAGCTGACGCTGGCCGTCCGCACCTGGTTCTCCCTGTTTATCTGCGCGGGCGAGTTGTCGTACTCGAAGCTGGCTATCTCGCCCACCGTCACGGTCTGGCCTGTCGGGGCGGTCATCGCTATCTGGCGCATGTTCTCGATGGAGTCGCCGTATTCGCCGCTCAGGGACAGGACTATGTCGGTCTCCTCCCCGTTCGACTTCAGCGTCGTCGCCTGCGTGCCGGACAGGGCCGCGTTCAGCGTCTGCGCCAGCTGGTACGCGCTTATGCCGTAATTGGCCGCGTTCTGGCGGTTTATGTACACCTGGACCTCGGGGTTGCCCTCCTCAAGGCTGTTCTCCACGTTGGAGGTGCCGCTGACCGACCTGACGATCTCGGCGAAGTCGTTGGAGATCTGCCGCAGCGTCGCCAGATCGTCGCCCTTTATCGATATGGCTATGGGGTTGCCGGTTGACATGCTCATCGACGAGGTCTCGCTTATCGTCAGCTTCATGCCGACGAGGCCGCTGAGGCCGTCGGAAACCTGCTTGACGACCTCGGAGGTGCTTCTTTCCCTCTGCCTCTTGTCCACGAGGTTCACCGTCACGGTGGAGGTGTTCGAGCCGCCCATCCCGAGCATCATCATGTCGCCCCCCCCTATCTGCACGGAATAGGAGACGAGCTCGGGTATGTTCTCGGACACGTAGCTTTCGATCTGCGACACGAGCCGGTCCGAGTCCTCCAGGCTGGTGCCGTAGGGCGTATCGACGCTTATGCTGAGGCTGCCCTCGTCGCTGGCCGGCAGCAGCTCGCCGCCCACCAGCCCTATCAGCATGGCGGACGCCACGAGCAGCGCGACGGCCACGGATATGGTCGCCTTCCTGTGGCCCAGCGAATAGCGCAGCAGCACGACGTATTTTTCAGTCAGCGCCCGGACGCCCTTTTCAAAGGCCGGAAGCAGCGGCACCCTGAGGGTGCGCCTGCCCATCACGAAGGTGTCGCGTATGTTCTCGATGTTAAGCAGGCGCGAGCAGAGCATGGGCACCACCGTAAGCGCCACTATCAGCGAGCATATGAGCGAAAAGCCTATGGTGTACGAAAATTCCTTGAATATGGTGGCGGCCATCCCCTCCACGAAGACTATGGGCAGGAAGACGGCGATCTTCGTCATCGTCGCGGCGAACACCGGCATGGTGACCTCCCTGGTGCCGTCCAGCGACGCCGTTTCGGCGTCCACCCCTAGGCCCCGCTTCCTGTAGATATTCTCCATTACCACTATGGAGTCGTCGACCAGCATGCCCACGCCGACGGCCAGGCCGGAAAGCGACAGTATGTTCATGGTGAGGCCCGTGAAGTACATCAGTATGAAGGTCGCTATGATGGATGTCGGTATCGAGATGGCTATTATCATGGTCGAGGCCGCGTTGCGCAGGAAGAAGAAGCAGACTATGACCGCGAGCAGCACGCCGAGTATGGCCGTCTCGGCGACGTTCCGTATGGAATCGTTGATGAAGTCGGCCTGGTCGTAGGCGGTCGAGAAGCTGATCTCGGGATGCTCCTCGGCCAGCCTGTCGAGCGCCTCGCTTATCTCCCTGGAGACGAGCACGGTGTTCGCGACGGTCTGCTTTGTAACGCTTATGCCCACGGCCGGCGAGCCGTCGATGCGGCCTATGGACGAGGCGTCCTTCTGGCGCTCCTGGACGGTCCCGAGATCCTGCAGGTATATGACCTCGCGCGTGGGAAGCGTTATCGGGAGCTGGCGCAGCTCGTCCACGGCGCCGAACTCGCCCACGGTGCGCACGATCAGCTCGCGTTCTCCCCTAGTCACGCTGCCGCTGGGAAGAGTGACGTTCTCGGCCGCCAGGGCCTGGCTTATCTGCGAAAGCGTCAGATGGTAGCCGGCAAGGCGCTCCTGGTTCAGCTCGATGCTTATCTCGTTCTCCAGGCCGCCGAAGGTGTCGGCGGAGGCCACGCCCTCGGTGCGCTCTATCGCCGGCACGATCTCGTCGTCTACGAGGCGCTGTATCTCGGCCAGGGGGAGATCGCCCGACACGTACAGGGACGAGATGGGCATCATGTCGGGGTTCATGGCTATGACCACGGGATCCGTGGCGGTGTCGGGCATGAAGCCGCTGATGAGCTCGACCGCCTCCCGCATGTGCAGGCTCGCGAAGTTCATGTCCGTGCCGTTCTGGAACTGCGCCACGACGATGGACGTCCCGTCCATGGACATGGACGATATGCTGTCTATGCTCTCCACTGTGGCTATGCGCTGCTCTATGGGCCTCGTTATCAGGGTCTCCACCTCCGTGGGGGCGGAATTGGGGTACTGGACCATGACTATGGCTATGGGAAGCTCCATCTTGGGGAAAAGGTCGATGGAGAGCCGTGAAAAGGACACGGCCCCCAGCACGACTATTATCAGCATGAGCATTATCGTGGTCACGGGCCTCTTAATGGCGACTCTTGAAAAATTCATGTATTGCCCCTTTGTGGTTACAGTTTCGATTTAAGCGGGGGTCATTCGACGATGTTTACGCGCGAGGTCTCGTCCACATAGGCCTGGCCCTCGACGACGACCCGCTCGCCCTCGGCAAGGCCCTCCCTGATCTCCACGGTCACGCCGTTGTCAACGCCCGTGACGACGTCCCGGAAGACCACCTGCCCGTCCGCGCCTATCGTCGCCACCGTCTGGCGGCCCGACTTTATCATCACCGACTTAGACGGTATCGCGAGCACGCCCTCAAGCCTGTCCGTGACGATGGACACCTCCGAGAACATGCCCGGCTTCAGGGAGTCGCCGGGGTTTTCCAGCGTTATGATGATGGGGTATGTCAGCGAGCCGGCTGCGGGCGCGGGCGCCAGGGCCGTGATCGCGCCGGAAAAGGGCGTGTCCGAAACGGATTTCACAAGCACGTCCACACTGTCGCCCACGCGCACCTTGTTTATCATGTTTTCGGACAGGTTCGCGCTTATCTCGAGGCGGTCTATGTTCGATATCGTGACCGCGGGGACGGCCTGGGACGCGATGCCGCCGGCCGCCACGTTGACCGAGGTGACGTAACCGCTTATGGGCGCGGTGATCGAGGCGTTGCCGTAGGCGTCGCTGGCGGCCGTGTACGACTCGCGGGCCATGCTCACGGCGGACTGCGCCTGCTCGTATGTCTGCAGCGGTATGGCGCCCTCGCTGTACAGCGCGGTCATCCTTTCCAGGTTGGTCGTGGCGTCGTCAAGGCTGAGCCTGGCCTGGTTCAGCGCGGTCGCCATCTGGGTCTTGTCCAGCTCGAACAGCGGGCTGCCCTTCGATACCCTGCCGCCCAGCTCGACGTAGACGCGCGTGACCTCGCCGGGGACCTTGGGGAACACCTGGGCCTCGTCCACGGCCTCGAGCCGGCCTGTAAGCAGGGAGCTTACGCTGAGATCCGACAGGGCCGCGACATCGACGCGCACGTTGACGGGCGGTATGACGGCCTCCTCCTGGGGGCCCAGGCTGTCCGAC
>JAISXZ010000101.1 GCA_031270275.1 Eubacteriales Family XIII. Incertae Sedis bacterium
CATCGCGAATTCACGAGCGCATTCCCCGCCAAGATTATCGTCGAGCGCGACCGCATCGTCACGGAGAACTGGAACCTGACGAGGAACCCCGGACGAATCGACCCGAGTAATTTCACCCCGTATCCCAAGAACCCGATACTGGCAAATTTCTTTATCAACATCGGGCGCGCCGACGCTCTCGGCTCCGGCGTAAGGAATCTGTACAAATACACGAAAATCTATTTCGGCGGCGAGCCGGAACTCATAGAGGGCGATGTATTCAGGACGGTCGTGCCGCTCGGTTTATCGAGCAAGTCGGGCGAGATGCCCGACAACTTGCGCGACAACTTGCCCGACAACTTGCCCGACAACTTGCCTGATAGCTTGCGCGATAGCTTGCGCGATAACTTGCCCGATAACTTGCCCGACAACTTGCCCGACAACTTGCCCGACAACTTGCCCGACAACTTGCCTGATAACTTGCGCGACAACTTGCCCGACAACTTGCGCGATAACTTGCCCGATAACTTGCGCGATAACTTGCCTGACAACTTGCCCGACAACTTGCCCGATAACTTGCCCGACAACTTGCCCGACAACTTGCCCGATAACTTGCCCGACAACTTGCGCGATAAAAAATTGCTGAGCAGCGGAGAGTATCTTGGGCTTATAACGGAGTATCTCCGCGACCACGAATGGATTGACGCAAAGATTGCCGGGGAACTCGCCGGCAGGGCGGCGGCAACAGAGCGCAAGGTGCTTCGGCGGCTTGCCGAAAGCGGGGTGCTGGAAGCCTTTGGCGGCAACAGAAACCGCAGATACAGGCTGGTGAATAGATCGGAATAAACTTTCGCCGTTTTGCAACAGCTTTCACCCATCCCAATCGAAGCCGCCCTACACCCTGCCCGTGATATAGTCGGACAGCAGCCTGGACCCAGGCTGCGAGAAGATCCTTTCCGTGGGGCCGTGCTCCACCAGCTTGCCGAGATAGAAGAACGCCGTGTAGTCCGCGACCCTGCGCGCCTGCTCCATGTTGTGGGTCACTATGACGATGGTCCGGTCCCGCTTTAGGCTGGACAGCAGATCCTCGATGGCGTAGGTGGCTATGGGATCGAGCGCGCTGCAGGGCTCGTCGAACAGCATGAGGGGCGGGTCGAGCATGAGCGCCCGCGCTATGCAGAGCCTCTGCTGCTGGCCGCCGGACAGGGCGAGCGCGGAGCTGCGCAGCTTGTCCTTCAGCTCGTCGTATATCGCCCCCTGTTTCATCCTGTCAACGATCCGCGCGTCCATCTCCGCCCTTGGGACGCGAAAATGCTCGGCGAGGGGCAGCGCCATGTTGCCGCGCACGCTGATGGGCAGGGGGTTGGGCTGCTGGAACACCATGCCTATGCCGCGCCTGAGCCTCTCCGTCCCGCGCCTGTCCGAAAGCGAGAACACCTCCGTGCCGCCCACGTATATCTCCCCCTCGCGCGAGAACGAGGGCACGAAGTCGTTGAGCCTGTTTATGGACCTGAGCAGCGTCGTCTTGCCGCAGCCCGAGGGCCCTATCAGGGCGTAGACGCAGTTTTCGGGGACATCGAGGCTGACGTCGCGCAGCGCCTCCTTGCCCCCGTAATAGGCGGAGAAGCCGCGCACGCTCACCGCCGCCCTTCCCGCTTCGCTATCCATGCCGCCCACCCATTTCAAACCGGCCTGTCCAACCTGAAGCGCGGGGCGCACCCAGATCGTCCAGCTGAAGCCTAGCCCGCGTCCTGCCCATTCCCGCCTCCCCAGGCCCTGCCGACAAGCGCCGCCGCCGCGTTGAGCAGGATTATCATGCCTATCAGCACGAGCGACGCGCCGAAGGCCGTGTCAAAGCTGTTACCCTCGCCGGCAGGCGACGTGTAGTATATGTACGTCGTCAGCGTGCTGCCGGTGTTCCGCAGGGTCGAAATCCAGTTCTCCGGCATGTACCAGGGCTGGACGCCCGTCATGCGCAGCGTGCCGCCCAGGGCGAACCAGACGATGGCCGTGTCCCCGACGATGCGACCCATACCCAGCACCGTCCCGGTGACTATGCCGGGCCTCGCGCAGCGCAGCGCGATCTGCGCCACGACGCGCCATTTGCCCGCCCCCAGCGCGAAGGCCCCGTCTATGTAGCTTCCGGGCACGGAGCGCAGCGACTCTATTATGGACTTCGTCACAAAGGGCAGTATCATGATGGCCATGGTGACGGCGCAGACGAGGAAGGACCGCCCATAGGCCATGCCCCCGCCGTCGCCGTCCGTCTCTATCATGGCGCTCAGAAAGCCGAACTGCGGCAGCACGAATATGCTCAGCGAGAACAGCGCGATGACCACGGTCGGCACCCCCGCCAGTATGTCCACGGCCGTCTCGACGAGGGTCAGCAGCGCGCCGGGCCTCGCGTAGAAGCAGATGTAGACGGCCGTCGCCAGGGAGAAGGGCAGCGCCGCAAGCATGCCCAGCATGGTGAGAAGCACCGTGCCGATGAGCGGGGTCAGTATCCCCCCGCCCTCTATGTCCACCGCCGAGGCCCCCGGCTCCGTTATGAGGAACTCGAGGGACAGCTTCCCCGCGCCGTAGCGGGCCACCGTCACGAGTATGAACAGGCACACGGCCGCCATCAGCAGCATGGATATCCATGAGTAGGCTATGCCCAAGGCGCTGTCAAGCCTGTGATCCCTGCCTTTCACGCTTTGATCCCCCCGCCGGAGCCGCCCGGCCCAAACCCCCGCGAGACGACCCTTGCGGTCAGGCTGAACAGGGCGCCCAGCACGAGCAGCAGGGCCGCGCAGGAGAACAGCGCCCCGGCCACATGGCCCGAGCCCATGGCCTCCGACTTGTTGATTATCGCGGCGGAAAGCGGCAGCGTCGGCGCCAGCAGATTCATGAGCCCGAAGCCGGCGCTGGGTATGACCCCTATGCCGCCGCACACCATCGAGACGGCTATCGCCTCGCCCGTCCCCCTGCCCGCGCCCAGGAGCACGCCCGCTATTACGCCGGGCCGGGCCGAAGGCAGGACTATCTTCCATATGACGCGGAAATGGCCCATGCCGAAGGCGTAGCCCGTTTCCCGCAGGCTGTCCGGCACGGCGGCTATGGCGTCGGCGGACAGGGACACGACCGTGGGCGCTATCATGAAGCTCAGCACTACGACGCTCGAAAGCAGGTTCCTGCCCGTCATCTGGAAATAGTCAAGGTACTCGATCTGCATGTCCACGGTGATGAAAAGCCTCTCGACGAGCGGAACCACGACGATGAGCCCTATGAGCCCAAACACCACGGATGGTATCGCCGCGAGAAGCCTGACGACGGCTATGAAGAAGGCCGCGCCGCGCCGCCCGCAGAACTCGCATACCGTGACGGCGGCGCCTATGCCCATGACGGAGGCGCACAGCGTCGATATGCCGCACGAGAGGGCCGTGCCCGCTATCAGGCCCAGCATGCCGAAGGCGGGCGTAGGGCTGCCGGCGGGCGCGTAGAACGCTTTCGAGACCTGGGTGTCAAAGCCCCCCGACAGCGCCAGCCCCACGCCGCTCGCCCCTATGACGGGCGCCGCCTTGTAAAAGACGAAGACGAATATCAGGGCGATGACGACTATGGACGCGCCGGCCATAAGCGTGACCGCCGTCCTCGGCAGCCTTTCGCCGGCTCGCTCAGTCAATGCTGATGTAACCTTCCTTCTCCACTATGTCCTTCTGGCAGCCTGCGGTCCTGAGATAGTCGATGAACTTGGCCGCGTTGCCGGTCGGGGCGGACTTGCTCAGGAGGAACAGGCTGCGCCCCATGGCGTAGGAGCCGCTCTTTACCGAGGCGGCCGATGCCGCGACGCCGTCGAGCGAGACCGCGCTGACGCTGCTGTCCACGAAGCCTATGGAGTCGAAGCCTATGGCGTTGACGTCTTTGGCTACGGCCTGCTTTATCAGCTGGGAGGAATTGTGCGGGGTGGCCGTCGCGACAACGGATTCCTTGGCAAGAAGCATCTCCTCGAGCGTGGAGCGCGTGCCCGAGCCTGTCTCGCGCGTCTGGACGAGTATGGGCGCGTTGGCGCCTCCGACGTCCTTCCAGTTCTTGATCTTGCCGAGGAAGATGTCCGCGGCCTGGGCCTTCGTCAGGCTTTTTACGCTGTTGCTGGGGTGGGTTATTATGGCGATGCCGTCGCTTGCCACCGCGAAGGGGCTTATCTGTGAGCTTTCCTCGGCTGTCAGCTCCCTGGAGCTCATCCCGAGGTTGTTGGTCCCGGCTATGGTGTCGTTTATGCCCGTGCCGGAGCCGCCGCCGGCCACCGATATGCTGAGGCCGCTGTTGATGGCGGCAAGCTTGTCGGCCGCAGCCTGGGCTATGGGCTGGAGGGTGGTCGAGCCGGTCAGCTTAAGCGTGCCGTCCATGGTCGTGAAGTAGTCGATGCTGGCCGTGTGCGTCGCGCTGCTGTAGGCCACCTCGGCGCCTATGGACTCGGCAAAGGCGCGTATGGGCACCATGGTGGAGCCGCCGACGTTCTGGGGCGCCGCGAGCAGGGTCTTGCTCTGGCCGTTGACGGTGTAGCTCTTTGAGCCTATCGCGAACACGACGGTGTAGCCGGCCGACTTTATCGTGGCCTTGCTGGACGCCTGGTCCCAGCTGACCTCGGCGCCGAGGTTCTCGGATATGAAGCGGAGCGGGACGAGCGTCGTGCCGTTGTCGATGATGGGCGCGATGGCCGGCTTTACGGACGCGCCGTCGATCTTCAGGCTGATGTCGGCAGCGTAGGCGGCAGGCGCGGCCGTGAGCGCGAGGGCGGCCGCCGCAAGCAGCGCGGGCAGCTTCTGCAGGGTTCTGAGCTTCATCTTGACTCTCCTTTTCGACTCAAACAGGTTCCAGGGATATGCAGCAAGTCCATGATAGCGCCGCAATGTAAAATGCTCACGCGCGTGAATGTAAAATCCCCGTTAAATCGTTGCCGTTCAGGCCCCGGCGCGGCGAAAAAACACGCGCCGAAAAAACACATTGATAAATTTCGATATATATTGTATAATGCATAATGCAGAAAGATGTTTTGGCCACGGCTTGCCGCCACGGCGGCTGGGCGCCGGACAGGAGATACGGCGGCTGGCTGTCGGAGCGGCAGAACAGACGAAGGGGGCCCATGCCATGCGCGACATGCCCGACAAGACGAAGGACGGCCGGCGCGGCGGGAAGGACGGCCGCATGCCCGCCCTGCTCCTGGCGCTGTGCCTAGCGGCGGCGCTGGCGCTGGCCGGCTGCTCCGGCGGCGACGCCGCGACCGGGGATCCGGACGCGGCCGGCCCCCCGTCAAAATCCGTCGAAACAGACCTCGCGGGCATGTCCTGGGAGGAGATCCTCGCGGAGGCCGACGGCGACACGGTCACCTTCTGCGCCTGGGGCTCCGGGGGCGCCGACGCGATGGTGCAGCAGTACTGGGAGTACATCAGGGGGCGCGCCAAGGACGAATACAACATCGCCGTCGAGTACGTGGAGGACACGGCGGAGGAGGAGCAGCGGCTCGTTTCGGACCACGAGGGCGGCCTCGACGCGACCATAGACATGTTCTGGGGCGCCTCCGGCTCCATCCAGCCCATGAACGCGAAGGGCGCGCTTTGGGGCGACGACGGGAACCAGTGGGTGAAAAAGCTGCCGAATTCCGAATACCTCGACTGGACCGCGACGGACGTGCTCTACAACGGCGCCATGCCAACAGGCGGCTATCAGGCGCAGTTCATGAAGGTGACGCCGGCCATGGTCTACGCGGCCGACAGATACGACGCGGCCCTGGGCTGGGACGAAAGCAGGACGGAGGGGGGCAGGACCGTCTACGGCCTGCCGCACAGCCTCACCGAGCTGAGCCTCTGGGTCAAGAGGTACCCCGGCAAGTTCACGTATCTGGATCTTCTGGGCAGCGGGGGCTTCCACGGCAGGCAGTTCGCGACGTCCGCGCTGTACGAGCTGACCGACGACGGCAAGGGGGGCTGGAAGGCGGTCTACGACGAGGCGGACGACGACGGGACGCGCTCCGAAAAGATACAGAGGCACGCCGAGGAATGGAACGCCTGGGCGACCGGCGGCGAGGCCGGCGAGGACGCCTTCATCGAAAGGGCGGGCTATGTCTGGGCGTACCTGAACGAGCTCGAGCCAAACCTGCTCCAGGGGGACAGCGGGGCCTACTACGGCGCGGACGCGTATGACATGATCGCGCGCGTCAACGCGGGCGACATAGCGGTCTCCTTCACGACCTGCATCTCCATATACCCAAAGACCCAGTCGGACCCGTCGTATCTGCCCCAGGGGCGGCTGTACCTGATGGAGACCTCCGTGGGCTACCCCGATTTCGTGGTCATCGCCAAAAATTCCAGGCACAAGGCCGCCGCGATGGCGCTCTGCAACCTGCTGCTGGAGCCTGAGGCCAACGCAAAGGTCACCGCCATGACGGGGAACGCCTACAACCTCGATCTGGCGAGGCTGGACCCGGAGGACAGGGCCGTCTTCGAGGACATGATGGCGGGCTTCCCTGAGGGCTCCGCAGCGGCGCCGGAGCGGCTCGCGCTGTCCGCCCACAACGTCCCGAGCGGGCCTGTCGCCGGATGGATCGGGACCGCGTGGGACGCCCAGGTGGTGAAGAAATAGGGATGCACGCATGAAAGGCCGTCTTTCCCTCGCGCTTTCCTTCCTGCCGATAGCCGTTCTGATGGGCGTTGCCTACGTCTGGCCCGTGATCGCCGTCGTCTGGGGCAGCCTCTCCGGCGACGACGGCCGGTTCGCGGGCTGGCGAAATTATTCGGAGGTCCTGAATTCCTATTACTTCTGGGATTCGCTGCTGTTCACGTTCAGGGTGTCGCTGGTTTCCACGGCTGTTTCCGTGGCGCTCGCCATAGCCTTGGCGATGGCGCTGCGCGACAGCTTTCCCGGGAAAAGGCTCGCGCTGTTCGTCAGCCAGTACAATCTCTCCATACCCCGGCTGGCCGCGGCGATGATCATGGTGTTCCTGCTCTCCCAGACCGGCTTCCTTTCGTCGCTTGCCCGCCAGGCGGGGCTTACGGAGTCCATCGGGGATTTCCCGTGGCTGGTCTACGATTCGCGGGGGATCGGGCTTATGGCCGTGTTTGTCTGGAAGTTCGTCCCGTATATCGGCCTGTCCGTGCTGGGCATCCTGCAGGGTGCCTCCGCCGAGTACGAGCAGCAGGCCGCCACCCTGGGCGTGGGGATGCTTGGGCGCTTTTTCCACGTGATCCTGCCTACCGTCGTCCCCGCCGTCGCCGTTTCCTCGATCCTGGTCTTCGCGTCGTCCTTCGGCGACTACGAGGTCCCGGCCATACTCGGCTCGCCGCAGAGGCGCAGCGTGTCCGTGATGCTGTACCTCAAATACGTGGATCCCGACATGAAGGATCCTCCCGAGGCATTTGCGATGATGGCGCTGACGAGCCTCGCGCTCATGGCGGCCATACTGACCTACCGCCGGCTTGCCGCGTCGGATGCAAGGAAGCGCGGGCTATGAGCTATCTTCGGCTTGAAGGCATCGACAAGACCTACAGGGGCGCGCCCTCGCCGACGCTTAAGGGCTTTGGGCTGTCGATGGAGAAGGGCGAGATACTCGTGCTGCTCGGGGCCTCGGGCTGCGGCAAGACGACGGCCCTGAGGATCGTCTCCGGGCTTGAACGGCAGGACAGCGGGCATGTCGTTTTGGACGGCGTGACGATGGACGGGCTGAATCCCGAGAGGCGCTCCATCGCGATGGTTTTCCAGAAAAGCCTGCTGTTCCGCAATATGACGGTCGCGGAGAACATCGGCTTCGCCCCGAGGCTCAACCGCGCCATGGGCAAGGCGGAGCTCAGGCGGAAAACCGGGGAAATGCTCGAGCTGCTGCATCTCGAGGGTATGGGCGGCAAGCGCGTGACGGAGCTTTCCGGCGGACAGGAGCAGCGCGTGTCCCTGGGCAGGGCGCTGATGGCGCAGCCCAAGCTCCTGCTTCTCGACGAGCCTTTGAGCGCGCTCGACGCCGGCCTGAAATGGACGCTGCTCTCGCACATCAAGGAGCTTAACGCCAGGCTTGGGGCGACCATGCTGTATGTAACGCACGACCAAAGGGAGGCGGCGGCGGTCGCGGCCCGCGCGGCCTTCCTGCACGGCGGCAGGATAGCCCGCTGCGCGAAGCCGTATGAGTTCTACTCGCGTCCGGAATCGAGGGCGGAGGCGGAGTTCTTCGGCTGGGAAAACTTCATCCCCGCCCACAGGGACGGGGCGCGCCTGCGCTGCGCGCTCGGCGATTTCGCGATAGAGGGGGCGGGGCCGGGGCAGGGCAGGGCGCTGCTGTGCGTCCGCCCGGAGGCGGCCGAAAACATAGGCTGCGGCAGGCTTCGCGGGATCGTGGCCTCTGCAGCGCCCCAGGGGATGGAGACGGTCTACGAGGTCGTTTGCGGGGGGACGCGGCTGAGGCTTGCGGTAAGCGCGCGCCATGCCTTTGGCGCCGGCGAGGCGATGGCCTTCGATCTCAGCCCGCATATGATGTGGCTCATCGGATGGGCCGAGGGAGGCGGCGGGGATGGCGCTGGTCCATGAGATTATAGAAAAATCCTTCTGCGGGGAGGCCCTTTCCCCGGAAGAAGCGCTTTCGCTGTACAGGACCGACCCCTATTCCAAGGACGCCTTCATGATCCGCTGGGCGGCGCTGAGGCAGTCGATGGAGCTTGCGGGCGGGCTCGCGGAGATACACGCGCAGATCGGCCTGGACTCCGGGCCCTGCCCCAAGGACTGCCAGTTCTGCTCCTTCGCGGCCTGCAACAGCAGGGATCCGGGCGCGAAACGGCGCGAGACACCCCTGAAGGACGTCGTCGAATACGCGAAGATCTATGTGGAGCAGGGCGCGAACCTGATCCTCCTGCTCTCGACGGAGGCCTATGATTTTGATCGCTACGCGGAGATATGCGTCAGGGTCCGCGAGGCCGTCGGCGGGGAGACGCCCCTGCTCGCCAATATCGGGGACCTGGATCTGGGCCGGGCGAAACGTCTGAAGGGCGCGGGGATGGACGGCATATACCACGCCGTCCGTTTGGGGGAGGGGGAGATCACGGGAATCCACGTCGAAACGCGCCTGGCGACCATCGAAAACGCGGGGAAGGCGGGGCTGAGGCTTTCGACCTGCCTCGAGCCCATCGGGCCGGAGCACTCTGCGGGGGAGATAGAGGAAAGGGCGCGGATGTGCATGGGCTGGGAGCCTATGACCTCCGGCGTCGGCCGGCGCGTCGCGGCCCCCGGAACGGGGACGGCGCGGCTGGGCATGCTCAGCCAGCCGCTCAACGCGCTCTACGCCGCCTCGTACCGCCTGACGGACCACAGGACGAAGCTGATCGCCTCCGTGCATTCCGAGCTGATGGCGAACAGCGGCAGCAACCTGTCCTGGTCCGAGGCGGGGAGCAACCCGCGCGACAGCCGCAGGAGGACGGAGGGCGGCCGGGGCCGCAGCGTCAAGGAGATAAAGGCGCTTTTCAGCGAGACGGGCTGGAGGGTGCGCAGGGGCCCTTCGCCGGGCTGGAGGGACTGACATGAGGATGGGCGCGAGGGCAAGGACGGCGATACTCGCGCTGGCTGCGGCGGCGCTGCTTCTGCCTCTGGCGCCCCTGCTGATGTGGTCCGCCGCCACCTACTGGCGCTGGCCGGCGGCCGTGCCGGAGTTCGACGGCGGCTACTGGCCCAGGCTGCTCGCGGACGGAAGGATCCTGCCCGCGCTCGGGAACAGCCTGATCCTGTCGGCGTCCGTCGCCCTCCTGTCGCTGGCGCTCGCCTTCTTTGCGGCAAAGGCCCTCGGGACCCGCAATTTCAGGGGCAAGCGGCTCGTAGAGCTGCTGCTGCTGGTGCCCGCGTTCATACCGCAGATCGCCGTGGTGTTCGGGATGCAGGCCGTATTCATGAGGCTGGGGCTGTACTCGAATTTCGCCGGGCTGCTTACGGCCCATCTGGTGTTCTACGTGCCTTATGCGACGCTGCTTCTTTCGGCCGTATTCGAGGGCTACGACGCCTCGCTCGAGGAGCAGGCCCGGACGCTGGGCGCGGGCCGCCTGAGAACGGCGCTGCACGTGACCCTGCCGGCCGTTCGCTCCGGGATCATAGTCACGGGCGTCTTCTGCTTCATAGGCTCCTGGTCGGTCTATCTTCTGAACAACGTGATAGGCGACCCGCGCTTCAAGACGCTGCCGAGCGTCATCTTCCCCTTGGTGTCCGTCGGCAACAACAGCTACTCCACGATGGCCGCGGCCGTCATCGTCTACATCCTCCCCGTCCTGGCGGCGCTGGCGCTGGCCTCCAGGGCCCTGGCGCCGGAAGCTTCGCCGGGCATCGTCAGGAATCGCGGGCTCGTCTGAGCGGCGCGGGGTCGCCCGCGCCCAGCGCGGCGGGCCGAAACAGGCGCCCCGGCGCGATCTACGCGCGCTGCCCGTCGAACACGCCGGCGATCCTGTCGAAGGCCGCGTCTATCTGCTCCCGGCTTATGACTATGGGCGGGGCGAAGCGTATAACGCGCTCGTGCGTCTCCTTGGCCAGGACGCCGGCCTTTATCAAGGCCTTCACGTAGGGGGCGGCGTCCTCCGAAAGCTCCATGCCTATCAAGAGCCCCTTGCCGCGTATCTCGAGGATGCTGCCGTTCTTCAGCCCGCGCAGCCTGTCCATGAAATAGGCCCCCTTCTCCGACGCCATCCCAGGGTAGTCGTCGCGCTCGAGTATCTCCATGGCCTTTATCGCCACGGCGCAGGCCAGCGGGTTCCCGCCGAAGGTCGAGCCGTGCGAGCCGGGCTCGAAGACGCCTAGGATGTCGCTGTCCGCCGCCACGGCCGAGACGGGCATCACCCCGCCGCCCAGCGCTTTGCCCAGGACGTAGACGTCCGGCTCGACGCCCTCATGGCCGCAGGCAAACATGCGGCCGGTGCGGGCGAAGCCCGTCTGCACCTCGTCGGCGATGAACAGTATGCCGCGCCTTGAGCATATCTCGCGCACCTTCGCCAGATAGCCCGCCGGCGGGACAACGACGCCCGCCTCGCCCTGTATGGGCTCTACGAGGAAGGCGGCCGTGTTTTCGTTTATGGCGGCCTCCATGGCCCCGGCGTCCCCGTATTCCACGACCCTGAAGCCCTCCGTATATGGCCCGTAGGCGCGTCGCGCCGAATCGTCGGTGCTCATGGATATTATGGCGATGGTGCGGCCGTGGAAATTGTTCTTGCAGACTATTATCTCCTGGCTGCCGTCCCTGACGCCCTTCACGTCTACCGCCCAGCGGCGGGCCGTCTTCAGCGCGGTCTCTACGGCCTCGGCGCCGGTGTTCATCGGCAGCGCCATGCCCTTTCCCGTCATGGCGCAGAGCCTTTCGTAGAAATCGCCGAGAACGGCGTTGTAGAAGGCCCGCGAGGTCAGGGTCACCCTGTCCAGCTGCGCCTTGGCGGCCTCTATTATCTCGGGGTGGCAATGCCCGAAGTTCAGCGCGGAATACGCGGAAAGCATGTCGAAATACTCCCTGCCGTCCACGCCGTAGGCCATCGCGCCCTCGGCCCTCTCGATGACAACCTCCTTGGGATGGTAGTTGTGCGCCCCGAGGCGGTCGGTCTTTTCCATAATGTCCTGCATCCTGCCCATCTTTGCCTCCCTTTCGCTTGACGCGGACGCCGAGCGGTTTCGACTAGCGTGCGTGAATATCAACAACCCATTTGATGATACATCAAAAAAACAAGTTTTTCAAGCACAAAGCGCTTTTCCGTGCTATACTTGAACCACAAACGCGTCGCGAAGCAAAGCGTTTGTGGTTCAATCCGCCATGCGCGTTTTCGCCGTAGGCGAAAAAATCGCGCGGCATTCCAGACTGTAGAGTGGCCGCAGCCCTTGTGCGGCTATTCTACCATAGCGCTTGGAGGATATGGAGGCGAAGGGCATGGACGGCGTCAAGAAGGCGGGCATACTGGCTGGCGCGCTGGTAGGCGGGGTCATAGGCGGGAGCGTGTCCGTGATAGGCAAGCTGGCCCGCGTGAGGCTGGTGGACGAAATCGGCGAAAGCATCGTGGATTCCGGCATATACACGGGAAGCGTCGTGGGGAACATAGCCGGCGGCGCGATCGACGCCGTGGTCGGCAAGGTCGCGAACGACAGCGAGCGTTTTGAGGGGGGCGTCGGCGACATCAAGGAAGGCGGGCGGCAGGTCGTGGACAATCTCGTTGACAACGTGAAGCTCGTCGTGGAAAACGGCGGCGAGATGCTTGCGGGGGCGGCGAAGATGGACGGGAAAAGGGCCGCCCGCGGCGCGAGGACGCTCGCGAAGGTCGTGGCGGTGGGAGCCATAACCGTGGGCGCGATACGCGTCAAAAAGCCCGATCCGGACGGGGAATGAGCCCCGCCGCGCGTTCAGCCCTTTCTCGTCCTGAACCCGTTGCCCTGCATCTCGGCCACGGGATTCCCCAGCTCGTCCTCCACCCTCACGCGGTAGACCGACATCGTCCTGCCCTTTGAGATGCAGCTCGACCGCGCGATGAGCCGCCTGCCCTTCGGCGGGCGCAGGAAGGAAATGGCGCAGGACTGGGCAAGCGTCACCCCCACATCGGCGCCGCAGACCAGATCCAGGTTCGCGTGCACGGCGAAGGCCAGGTCGGCCAGCGTGAATATGGCGCCCCCCTGGACGCCGTTGGCGGCGTTCATGTGCGAATCGTCTATGTCCATGGCGCATTCCACCATGTCCTCGCTGACGGCCGTGACCAGGGCGCCCGCCTTGGTCGCGAAGCGGTCGGCCTTGAATATCTCCCTTATCGCCCCTGTGTCGATGTCCATATGGCTCCGCCCTCCATCGCGGCTACGCCGACAGCTCCCGTATGGCGTCTGCGTATATCTTGGCTATCCTTACAAGCTTCTCGACGCTTATGCGCTCGTCCCTGCTGTGGGCGAGATCCGGCTCGCCGGGGAAGCCCGCGCCGAAGGCCACCAGGTTCTTCGCGGCCCTCGCGTAGGTGCCGCCGCCGATTACGAGCGGCCTGCTCTCCAGGTCGCCCGTGCGCCTGCGGTAGACGCGCATCAGGCTCTCTATGAGCGGGTCGTCCTCCGGCATGAATATGGGCGGCCTGTGCGAAAGCTTCACCAGGCCCAGGTCGTGCCTGTGTATCGTGGGCAGCATCGCGCCGTACACGTCGTCGGCGTCCATGGTGACGGGATACCTGATGTTGACGGTCAGGATCACCGCCCCCTCGTCCCCTGCTATGGTCCCGGCGTTGAACGCCAGGCTCCCGGACGCCTCGTCGGAAAGGCCGCAGCCCATAGAGGCGCCGTCCGTCTCGAAGCCTATGTGCCTGTTGTAGAAATCGATGAATTCGAGCGCGCTCTCGCCGGCGATCCCGGCCCCCGACAGGAAATCCATCAGTATGGAGATCGCGTTCAGCCCCTTTTCCGGCGTCGCGCCGTGCGCGGCCACGCCCTGCGCGGACACCTCGAGGCTTTTGCCTATGCCCCTCGCGTTGACCTGGCGCCCGGTCCGCCCCCTGTATTCCGCGGCCCTGTCCTTGACTTCCCCGTAGGCGCGGGCGTCGCCCATCAGGACGGCCCTGGCGCGGTCGGGCACCATGTTCGCGGCCGTCCCCCCGGAAAGGCGCCTGAGCGCCAGGCCGCCGGTCTTCGCCTTTTCCATCTTCTTCGCGAGCTCGAAGATCAGTATGCCCTTTTCGCCGTGTATGGCGGGGAACTCCGCGTCCGGCGTGAAGCCGAAATCGGGGGCCTTGGCCTTCGACAGATAGCGCTCCATGCCCTTCCAGTCCGTCTCCTCGTCCAGGCCCAGGATCAGGCGCACCCTCGCGCGCGGCATGAAGCCCAGCTCCATGAGGGCCTTCATCGCGAAGTAGCAGGCTATGGCCGGGCCCTTGTCGTCCGTCGCGCCCCTGCCGTATATGTTCCCGCCGTCAAGCGTGCCGGCGTAGGGCTCGACGCTCCATCCACCGCCCTCCGGCACGACGTCCAGATGGCAGAGTATGCCCAGGACCTTTTCCGACAGGCCGGCCGCCCCGCCGTCCCCGTCCGCCGGCAGGCCGCCGAACTCGATGTGCCCGCCGTAGCCGTCGACGTCGAGCGTATCGAAGCCGTCCCTTTCCGCCATCTTCAGCATGTAGGCATAGGCGTCCCTGACGCCCGCGCCGAAGGGCGCGCCGTCCTCGGGCGGCCCCGCGACGCTCCTTATGGCGATGAGGCCGCGCAGGGCGGCGACCATTTCGTCCTTCATGCTGTCTATGATCCCGTCCAGCCTGAGCGCGTCCGCCCCGTCATTCATAAAGGCTGCCCTCCCCGAACAGCTCGCGGCAGTACTCCAGGGCCGCGGCGGCGCGTTCGTAATGCCCCGATTCGGCAAGCGCGGGATTCGCCGCGAAATCCCCCGCGAGCGGCACTATCGCGTAGACGTTCCTGCCGCCGCTGCTGTACTTATCGACCCAGGTGGGCAGCGCCGTCGCCTCCGCCTCTATTATCTCCCCGCTGCTTTTCATGTAGGAAAGCCGCACAAACGCGAGCATCCCCTGCTCCGTGTACATGCTGCCTGTGGTCTCGGTTCTCTGGTTCGAGACGAAATTGCCCATGGAATAGAACACGGGCACCCTGCGCCCCGGCTCCGGCTCGAGGTATTCCATGCCCTGAAGGACATGGGGATGCGACGCGAATATGATGTCCGCGCCGGCTATGGCCGCCCTGCTCGCTATGTATCGCTGGCTGTCCGAAGGCGCGCGCTGGTACTCGTTGCCCCAATGGAAATAGCATACGACGACCTCGGCGCCGTCGGCCCTCGCGCCGTCTATGGCGGCCTCGACGCCCGCGAGATCGCCGTCCAGATCCTCAAAGCCGAAGGAATTCACCAGCGGCCTGACCTCGTCCTTTATGTATATGCCGTTCAGGGTTCGCCTGCCGTTCACGCTCGGCGACTCGTATGTATAGGAGACCACGCCGACGCCTATGCCGCCCGCGCTTACGACGAGGTAGTTCCTTTCGCCCTCAAGCTGGGAGCCGGCGGTCTGCAGGCCGGCCGCCCTTAGGGCCCCGAGCGTCCTGCGGAGCCCGTCGCCGCCCCTGTCCAGCATGTGGTTGTTCGACGTAAAGGCCACGTCGAAGCCCGCGCCCGCAAGCGCGTCCGCCAGGCTGTCGGGCGACGAGAACATGGGGTAGCCGGTGTACGGCTCCCCGCCGAGCGTCGTCTCCAGGTTGCATAGCGCCAGATCGGCGGCCGAGACATAGCCCTTTACGTACTGGAAGCTGCCGCTGAAGTTGTAGAGGCCGCTGGCCGCGTCGAAATGCGCGGCAAGCTGGGGCTTGTGCGCCATTACGTCGCCCGCGCACAGTATGCTCACGGAAAGGGGGAGCTCCGGCGGCTCCGGCGGCTCCGGAACCTCCTCCGCGGCTTCAGGCGCCGAGGCCGCGTCCCGCGCGGCGCCCCCGTCCGCGCCTTGGCCGGCGTCCGCGCCGCAGCCGGGAAGCAGCATGATCGCAAGGAACAGGATCAGCGCGAACGCGTACAGGCGCGCGCCGTATTCCGCGCGCGCCCGGCGCCGGCGCGGCAGGACTCCGATGGCGGGGCCCATCGCCCGCGTCAGCCTACGGACTCGACGGACTTGATCTCAGGATACTGCTCCCTGAGCATCTTCTCTATGCCGTTCTTCACGGTCATCTGGGAATAGGGGCAGCCGGCGCAATGCCCCTGCAGCCTTACCCTGACCACCTTGTCCTCCGTCAGCTCGACGAACTCCACGTCGCCGCCATCCTGCTGGAGCATCGGCCTGATGCACTCCAAAGCCGCCTTTACGTTCTCTTCCATGAATCGCTCTCCTATTTTCCAATAGCATACATCCGGGTTGTGGTTATGGTTACGGTTGTGGCTGTGGCTATTTTACCACAAACCCGGAGCGAAGCAAAGGGTTTTGGCACAATTCGCCATGCGCGTTTTCGCCGCAGGCGGAAAATCGCGCGGCATTGAATTGGTTATTATCGACAAACTGTACCATTGGCTAAAGATTGACGATAATCTGTTTGATTATCTTCCTCGATTGCTTGAAATCGGTATCGTGGCGGTAGATGCTACCGGAGAATACGCCTTGCGGACAGACTTAACAGGGGCTTGGCGAGTAGCTCCTCCGGATGCTGATTCAACAAATGATTCTTTGAGTGATTCAATAGACCGAAATGATTCAATAAATGATTCATTAAATGATTCATTAACCGATGCCGAAAGAACGATACTGGAGTTGCTTAAGAACAATCCAAAACTCACCAGGAAAGAACTCGCAGAGAGTACAATGATACCGGTGATTACGGTTCAGCGAAGCATGAAGTCTTTACATGATAAAGGATTGATAGAGCGCGCAGGCTCGAAAAAGTCTGGTTATTGGAAGGTCAAAGGGGTGGATTAGGAACTGTCGAAAAATAAAGTGTACAGTTGGCGCAGCAATTTTGTGTCCCGGCAAGGCGCCAGATTCCGTTGATACTAGAAGTATCAACGGGTTCTGCCAACGCAGCCTGGCGGGAAAAAGACAAGTCAGATGTAAAGGTTATTTCCGCACAGCGACTAACCCTGTTGGGGAAATAAGTTGTTAACAGCCCATTAATTCATTGTAAATACATGCAACGTATGATAGAATGTGTGTTAAAATGCAGTAAATTTTGCGGATGACAGGATGCCGGGGGCGGGCCGCCCTGCGGCGTACCCGGAGGGAAAAAATGCGCTACACCAAATCAGTACGGTTCAGGCTGATGCGCCTGGTCGTGGTTCCGCTCGTCATCGTCGCGCTCGCGTTCATCGCCATATCCATGGTGTCCGCCGAGAAGCTGATGGACGACGACGGCCTGATCGCCTCGGAATACACCGAGGAGCTGATCAACAGCGTCGTCGAGGACTGGCGGCTTTCGACGCTGGCCTACGCGAAGATCATAGCCGACGACCCGACGGACGGGATGCTGGCCGCGATAGGGGCAAAGGACGCGGACGCGATAATAGCCCTCGCGAAGACGGCCTTCCAGCACACGGGCTGCGACGGCATGACGTTTACGGACATGGAGGGCAACGCGCTCGCCCGCGTGACCAACCCCCAGAAGCACGGCGACAACATCAAGTCCTCGCTCGCCATAGCTGACGCGCTCGGCGGCGACTCGGTGGCCTACGCCTACCCCACGTCCAACAACGGCTTCAGCATCACGGCCGGCGTGCCGATCAACGGCAGGGGCGGGGCGCAGATAGGCGTGCTGTTCCTGTCCAAGCGCCTCGACAGCGAAAAGATGCTGGCGCAGCTTGGGAGCATGTCGGGCGGCGACATAACGCTCTACCAGGGCGACGTCCCCCTGATGAGCACCCTGCAGGAGGCCATCCCCGAGGACGCGGAGCCCCTGCCGGCCGAGGTCTGGGAGCCGCTTTCAAGGGGCGAGAGCGTCGCGGGGCTCGGGCGCGAGGACGGGCGCCGGACGGTCGAAAGGTATATCCCTGTCTACGGGAAGGACGGCCTTGTCGTCGGCGCCATACAGTCGATCGGCACGAGGGAGGGGAACCCTTGGGTCGGCATCATGTGGCTGTGCGCGTTCGTTGTGGCCGTGCTGGCGCTAGTCCCCATACTGACGCGCAGCATACGGGGCTTCGTCATGCCGATAATCAGGCTGAGCGAACAGGCCGCCAGGCTTTCGGCGGGGGACGCGTCCGTCGAGACCCGCCGCGAAAGGGACGACGAGATAGGGCTGCTCCAAGGGAGCCTGGCGGACCTGGGCCGGGCCATGAGGGCGCAGGCCTCCGTGATGGAGCGCGTGGCCGACGGCGACCTTACGGTGGACTACGAGCCCCGCTCGGCGGAGGACTCCGTGGGCAACAGCCTGAAGAAGCTGCTTGAACGCAACAACGAGGCGCTCGGCGGCATAGCCGAGTCCTCGGCGCAGGTGGACGCGGCGTCCTCGCAGCTCGCCGACAGCAGCCAGGAGCTCGCGCAGGGCGCGCACGAGCAGTCGGCCGCGGCCCTCAGCATAACGGAAAGCATCGCGGAGATGTCGGAAAAGACCGAGAGGAACGCGCTGATGGCCAAGGATGCCAGCGGGCTCTCGGAGCGCTCCTCGCAGCTGATGGCGGAAAGCGTGGACAGCATGTCCGAGCTCGTGGGCGCCATGAACGAGATATCGGACGCCTCGCGGGAGGTGTCGAAGGTCATAAAGGTCATCGAGGACATCACCTTCCAGACCAACATACTGGCGCTCAACGCCGCCGTGGAGGCGGCCAGGGCGGGGGCCCACGGCAAGGGCTTCGCGGTGGTGGCGGACGAGGTGCGCAACCTCGCGGCCAAAAGCGCGGCCGCCGCAGGGCAGACCACGGGCATCATAGAGGGCAACATGTCGAAGGTGGCGCTGGGCACGGCGATAGTGGACAAGGCCAACGCCTCGCTCTCGGGGCTTTCGGAAAACGCGCGGCAGATCAACGACATCGTCTCGTCGATAGCCCTCGCCTCGGACGGGCAGCGCCTGCTGATCGGGAAGGTCGAGGAGTCCATGCGCCGGGTCTCGGACGTGGTCCAGTCCAACACGGACGCGGCGGCCAGTTCCGCCGCGTCCAGCGAGGATCTGGCGGGGCAGGCCGCCGCGCTGTCGGGGCTCGTCGCCCGCTACAGGCTGCGCGGCGCACAGAACGCGCTGCCGCCTGCGGGCGGGCGCGCGCTTGGGCTGCCGTGGGCAAGCGGCGAGGGCAGATAGGCCTCTCTTTGGACAGACAGGCAACGCCGCGCCGAGCGGCGCGAAAGGTTGTTAAGGTGTTATATGTTCGCTGATACCATGCGATGGGCCTGGGCGGAAATAGACCTGGGCCGCATCGCCTCGAATATGCGCGCCGTGCGCGCGAAGGCCGGCGGCAGGCAGGTCATGGGCGTGGTAAAGGCCGACGCCTACGGCCACGGCGCGGCGGCCGTGTCGCGGGTGCTGCTGGAAAACGGCGCGGACTCGCTGGCCGTCGCCACCCTGGACGAGGCGGCGGCCCTGCGGGACGCGGGCTTCGACTGCCCGGTGCTCGTGCTTGGGCCGACGCCCGACGAGTGCTGCGGCGCCCTCATGGAGTACGGCCTGACGCCCGTGACCGCAGTATGCGAAAACGCGGCGGCCATATCCAGGGCGGCGGCCGCGGCCGGGGTCGAAAAAGGCCTGTTCGTGGCGGTTGACACGGGCATGGGGCGCATAGGCGTCCCTGCCGACGCTTCCGGCGCCAGGGAGCTTGCCCGCATAGCGAGCCTCCCCAACATAAGGCTTGAAGGGGTGTTCTCGCATTTCGCGACGGCCGACGAGCGGGACAAGTCCTACGCCATGGAACAGATCTCCCTGTTCGACAGATTCTGCGGGATGATCGAGGCCATGGGCCTGAAACCCGGCGTCAGGACCTTCGCCAACAGCGCCGCGCTCATGGGGATCCCCTCCGCGCTCTACGACGCGGTAAGGCCGGGCATCGCGCTGTACGGCTGCTACCCCTCCGGCGATGTGAGCAGGGACTCCCTGGCCCTGGCCCCCGCCATGAGCGTAAAGGCCCGGATAACGCACATAAAAAGGGTCCCTCCCGGAACCTCGATAAGCTATGGCCGCAAATTCACGGCCGAAAGGGAAAGCGTCATAGCGACGCTGCCGCTGGGCTACGCCAACGGCCTGCCGCGCTTCATATCCGGCAAGGGCCGGGTGATAGCGCGCGGCGAGTACGCCCCTCTGGTGGGAACCGTCTGCATGGATCAGTGCATGGCCGACGTGACGGGCATAGCCGGCGTGGAGCGCGGGGACGAGGTCGTGGTCATGGGCGCGGACGGCGGCAGGGAGATAAGGGCGGAGGAGATAGGGAAAAAGACGGGAACCATAAGCTATGAGGCCCTCTGCGGCTTCGGCCGCTGCCTGCCCAGGGTGTACAGGGGGCCTGGCTGAGGGGCGTCCCCCTAGTGTAGTGTCTCATTCACCTTTAGGCAAATGGCTTGTGTGGATTTCCTGCGGCGTTGTTGTCGTCGGTCGCCATAGCCCCGCTAAGGCTCCCACCTCCGCCTAGCCGCAGAAAACCCATCCTGCGCCATTTATACAAAAATGAATGAGACACTACACTAAGCGTTTTCGTAGACGACGGTCCTGTTCCGCCCCTGCGCCTTCGCGGCGTAAA
>JAISXZ010000103.1 GCA_031270275.1 Eubacteriales Family XIII. Incertae Sedis bacterium
CGCCATTTTTGCCCATCTCGGAACCTGGCTGCGATTATTGGCTTCCTCACGTACTCCCTTGTACGCTCCGGGAGCCAAAATCGCCCCCAGAACCCGATCTGGACAAAACTGACGCGGCGGGTGAGTAGTTTCGATTGGAGCAGGTGACTAGCGGCATGGGGCCGGGTGCGGCTGGCGCATGAGGGGGAGGTGGTTTTTTTGGGCGTTTCCCTGAATCGGGGGGCGGCGGCCGCGCTGCTGTGCGCCCTGTGCCTGGCGCCGCTCGTCGCGGGCTGCGGCGGGCAGGGCCTAAAGGCGGACATATCGGAATACGGCGACTCGCCCATAGAGATTTCGGGTCTGGCGGCGGAGGATTTCTCCGTCACGCCCAACGAGCTCGCGCAGCTCGAATGCGTGTCGCGCTCCGCGACGGGCGCGACGGCGAAGGCCGGCACCGTGAAGGCGGTCGGGCCGCTGCTGGACAGCTTTCTCGCGGCATACGGGGACGGCAGGGCCATGTCGGATTTCAACAGGATACGCTTCATCGCCTCCGACGGCTACCGCGTCGTGCTGCGCGATGAGTACCTCAGCGACTACGAGGTGCTGCTTTCGGTGGCGAGCGGGGGCGATCCCCTGCCGGAGGCCGAAAGGCCGCTGCGCATACTGATACCGGAGGCGGAGTCCGGCATGTGGGAGTATGCCTGCGTCAGGATCGAGTTCGTGGAGTAGGGGATAGGCGGCGGATGGTTGACGAATCCTTTCTTATGGAATATAATGGGTGAAAACAGGGGTATCGAAAGACCCGTCCGTATGATGCCGGCATAAGGGGGCCTGCCGATTACGGCGACTTGCTCCACGCTTCCGAAAGGAGGTGGAGCCTATGGACAAAGCAGACCTGCTCGCGGCGGCGATCCTGCTGCTGCAGGCGATCAGCACAGCCATAGATGTTATTAACCTGCGGAAACGCGGGAAGAAATAGCAT
Organism: Eubacteriales Family XIII. Incertae Sedis bacterium; assembly: GCA_031270275.1. Lineage (GTDB taxonomy): Bacteria > Bacillota > Clostridia > Peptostreptococcales > Anaerovoracaceae > JAISXZ01. Next base: position 962 of record JAISXZ010000103.1, read on the forward strand.
AAGCCGCCGAGCTTCTTGAGCTGCGGCGGCTTATGCACCTTGTCTTGTCGGGAGCATGTCGCCCGTCCAAAAGCGGCAAGCCCTCTTATAGCGGTATTATACACCGGGGAGCGCAAAAGCGCAACATGTTTTTGAAAAAAAGCCGCCAAATAAGCCGCCGAATAAAATCTCGCTAAAATCTCGCGCCGGCGGGATTTTTTAATTTTTCCCTTCCATTTTGGCACATTTCATTGTATAATTGCCATATAGCCCAATTCCCATACAGTATAGTTGCAGCATAGATTGCTCAACCGATCAAATGTTGGGCTGAATTGCCAAGACGCGCAATCCTTGGCCGGCGGAGCGATGCCCCACACCGATCGGAGGTGAAACCCCTTGAAGACCCACGCCGCCTCGCGCAGGCTTCTGTCCTTTGCCCTCACCCTCACGCTTGTGTTCTGCCTTGTCCCCGCGGCCGGGCCGCCGTCGCTGGCGGACGGGGCGCAGGCCCCCGTTATATCGACGGAGCCCACGGAGGAATCGACCTACGCGCAGAACGCGGCGGCGCGCTTCTACGTCCGTGCGTCCAGCCCGGACAAGAACGCGGCGGGGACGGGCTGGCTTACCTACCAGTGGTACGCCTCGGCTGTTTTCGACTCAAAGCAGGATCGCGACGCCGTGGCGGGGACGCCGCTGGCGAACGTCGATACCATAGGGAACAGCGCGATGTCCTCCGCGCTCACGATCACGACGCCCGCGATCGCGCTGCCCGGTACGCATTACGTCTACTACTGGGTGGAGATCACCAACCACTTCTACGGCGCCACGGGCATGATCAAGAGCACCGTCGCCGAGGCGAAGATCGTGGACAGGGCGCTGAAACCGGAGATCCAGAACGGGGATTTTACAAATTACAAGACTCCTTATGTCAGTGACCATCTGCCCGAGGAGGGTTTTTGGAACACGACGCACGACGGCTCAGTCCCCGACACTATCTCGGGGTACAAACCTAGTACCAGCCTAAAAAAAATACTGGAAATCGGCGGCGCTCCCAGTCCTTACGGTATACACTACGGCAACACGGATCCGGCGGGCAACGCGACCGGCAATCTGAAAACATGCGAGCTTTCCTCATACGCGCCAAGCAGCATCTATCAGGAGATTGCCACCGTACCGGGGAAGATCTACGAATGGAGCCTCGACCACGGCGCGAGGACTACCGGCGGCACTAATCCGCAATTGTGCGCCGTGGTCATCGGGCCCGCCATCAACGAGGAGGCGGATTACACCGACCGCAGCATCGCGAACAATCGTTGGATTGACGACGCGGCGGCTGCGCCCGACTACGTCTATCCCTATGGCAAGAACTACACCACCTTTTTCTATGATGTCGTAAGCCAGCTGGCAGTAGACCTCCAGGGGGCGGGCAAGGACGCCAGAAACCTTACAAGCCATGTCGCGTCCGGCGTCGGCGCCGCGTACACAACGGTCTATGGCGGCAGCACCTACTACGTCTATATCTCGTCTGTCCCAACAGACAAGTACTTCAAACATCGCTCCGGCGCCTACACCGTGCCCGACGGGCAGGGCACGACGGTCTTCGGCTTTGTCCCCGTCACCACGGACAATGGCTTGGGCAACATCCTAGACAACATCAAGTTCGCCTCCGGCTCCGACCTGGCCCCCTCGCAGGACGTCGCGTACACGGGCGAGACCTCCATCTCCGCGCCCGTGAAGGAGGGCTACGCCTACGCGCTGGCGGAGGTGCGCGGCTCGAGCGTAATGAACCTGGCGGGCCTGTCGGCCTGGCACGACGGCGAGAGCATTTCGGCAAGCGGCGCCCTGGGCGGCGAGGGCATGTGGTATACGGGCATGGCTGGCGGGGAGATCTCTTTCCGCGACCTTACGCCGGGCAAGACCTACAGAGTGATCGGCATACCGGCCGGCGCGATAAACCTCGGGCTGCACACGAACCTCTACCCGAACGAGGTGTTCGACGACGGGTACTACAGGGACGTGAGGATGATGCCGGCGAACGTCGTCGAGGAGGACGACAGCGACAGCTACATCCCCTCCGCCGCGGCGGGCGTGGCCACCAGCGGCAGCGCCTTCATCACGGCGGAAAACACGCGCGGCGACACGCAGTACGCGCTGCTGAAGGGGGGGGACTCGCCCGACACGTCCTCGAGCGGCGCGGTGGCCGGCTGGCGGGTGAGCGACGGCGATCCCGGCGGGGCCGTCGCGGACTGGATACCGGGCGGCGGGGCCCTGCAGTTCGACAACCTTGAACGCGGCAAGGAATACTACCTCGTCTCGCGGCCCTACGGCTACAGCGAGATAGACTACGAGGCGGCGGCGTACAACGCGGACGGGAGCCTCGCGGCGCACGTGCTCACGACGCCCGCCCCAGCGGTGACGGACCTGACGGCGGCGCAGATCACGCGGACGCGCGACGCAGGCGGCAGCGACACGATAGCGATAGACGCCAGCACGACGCAGGGGGGCTACACCTGCGCCGTCGCGGACACGGCGACGGGCGACATAATCGGGACGCGGGCCGCGCCGGCCGGGGGCGGGACCATCACCTTCGCGGGCCTCGATCCCGGCGCGGTGTACCAGGCGGTGACAAAGAGGTACGAGATAGACTCGTACATGAAGGGCGTGCGCGTGTTCGCCTGCGCGGAGGAACTGGCCGCGGACTACCAGCACAACAGGCTGGGCCTCGCGGAGGACTCGGAGGCCGGGGACCGCTTCGTCCCCGCCGGCACGGAGTACGCCCTTAGGGCGACGGGCGGCGCGTACCTTCTGGGGAGCGACGCGGCCTGGCTCAGGGGCTCCGGCAGCGGCTACATAAACTTGGCGGACGGCTCGCTGGACGTGGGCGGGACCGACGGCGCGAGCCTGTTCGACGCGCTGGACACCGCCGGCGCGGCCTTCGGCGAGGCCGTCTTCCGCCGCGCTGACTCGGGCTCCGTGGGCGCGGCCGTGGACCCCGCGCGGGCGCTGGCGGTCCCCGCCCGCCCCGCCGCGCCGTCGAAGGCTTCCGGCGACTACGGCATCGACTACGTGACTGAGCCGGAAAAACTGGATGCCATAAAAGCCGTCGAGTACCGCATGGGCGCGGCGGGTGCCTGGACGCCGCTCGAGGCGGGCGGCTCCGTCGCGCTCGCGGCGCTCGGCTGGACGGGCGCGCCGGCAGGCGTGCACCTGCGCAGCCCCGCGACGGAAGACGCGTTCGCCTCGGCGGCCACCGCGCAGGCCATAGCCGGGCGGCCCGCCCCGCCCAGCGGGATATCGGTGACGGTGGTGGAGGGCGAGAGCATAACGTTCTCGGGCCTTGACGATCAGAGCGCCTACCAGTACAGGAAGCACGGCGCCGGCGCGTGGCTTTCGGTGACGCCGGGCAGCGTGTCCCTTGCAATCACGACGGAGATAACGGCCGACTACGATATCCGCTTCGCCGCGACGCAGGACGCGCCCGCGTCCCGCGCCGTGACGGTATCCTCGCCGATAAGCATGGCGCCCGTCGTGTTCGGCGCGGTATACGGGCAGGCGCCCGCGCCCGCGCCCCTGACGCTGACAAACCACATGACCACCAGCGTAACGGGGATCACGCTGGAGATCAAGTACGACGATCCATATGCGGACTATTTTACGCTCAGCGACGCGGGCCCCATCGCAGTGAACGGGAGCGCGGACAGCAGCGCGGTCACGGTCAGCCCGAAGGGGACGCTCGACGTGGGCACCTACACCGCCGAGATAGAGGCCAGCTATTCGCTGGACGGCGCCAGTACCACAAAGACCGCCGTCGCCGATCTGCAGTTCAGCGTCGCGAAGGCCGACTGGGACATGTCGGGGCTGATCGGCGGCACGGGCAACGTAACGCTGTCCGGCCTTACGGCCGTCGGCTTCACGGCGGAGATCACGGGCGGCGCGCCCTCGGGGGCGGCGCTTAGCTGGCAGGCGGGCGACATGGCCGCAGAAGCCGGCGGGGAGAAAGTGGGCGCGGACGGTAAGGCCCAGATGGCCTTCGCGGGCCTCGCGCCGCGTACAGCCTACCCCCTGCGCGTCGTCGCGCTCGGCGACGGCAACCACTACGAGTCCGCGCCCGTAAGCCTGATCACGGCCTACACCGCGATGCCCGCGCCCGCCACCGCGTCCGCCGTCCGGATCGACTACGGCGAGGAGCGGCTGGCCTTCAACGTCGGGTACAGCGCGGCGGACTATATAGTCATGATAAACGATGTCGAGGCCGCCGCCGTTGACGGCAGGATAGACGTCTCGGCATACGCCGACGGCACAGGCTCCTTCGCCGTGTCCGTGACGCGGAAGGCAGCGGCCTCGGCGGACGGGCAGGGGACGCACCCCGCGTCCGCGCCCTCGGGCTTCAGCGTAAGCTGCCGCGCCGCCGCGCCGGCGGCCCACCCCCACCCCGCGACGACGGAGCTCGCAAAGGACGGAAGCATCACCTTCGATCTGGCGAACGTCCAGTACAGGAAGGCGGGCTCGGGCGACGGCGGCTGGCAGAGCGCGGGCCAGAACGCGCCCGCGGTGGGGCTTGGCGTCGGGCTGTACGAGGTCCGCATCCCGCCCGCGGAGGCGGCCTTTGCCTCGCACATAGCGGAGGGGATATACATCGGGGCCTCGTCGCAGATCGTCAGGGTCGCGGGCGTCGCGCAGGTCGGCGGGAGCGACGGCACGGCCGCCACGACGGGGCTGCTCATAAGGCTGGACAGGCCGGTCACGGGCTTCGCCGGCCTGACAGGCGCCGTCGCGGTGTCCGGCGCGGCCATGAGCGGCGCGATCTCGGCCTCCGGCAGCGCCGTGTCCGGCGGCCACAGGGACTGGATCGTGCCCATAAACCAGATAGCCGTGCCCAATGGCGGCAGCGTGACGCTGACGGTCGCGACGGGCTCGGCCTGGCAGTCCGACGACAAGGCCACCTCGTATGTCATCGAGGCGACCGACGCCGGCGCCAACCCCACGAACGCCTTCGCCGCAACGGTATACGCGCCCGTGCCTTTTGATAGGCCGGACGCGCGCATAGACTACG
>JAISXZ010000149.1 GCA_031270275.1 Eubacteriales Family XIII. Incertae Sedis bacterium
CATGACGCCGTCGCGCCCCTCCACGCCCAGGAAAAGGCTGTCCGGGGCCGCGCGCGCCATTTCTGTCAGAAAACCGCCCTTGCCCGTCCCTATCTCCAGGAAAAGGCTGCGGCCCTCCGCGTTTTCCAGGCCCCCCGCGCGCTCCGAGAACAGCGCGCGCCAGCGCCCCGCGCGCGACAGGGGCTCGTCGGCCAGCAGGTGGCTTAGCGCTGTCAGCCTGTCATCCAGATTTTTAGGTTTTCTCTGCCGCATGGTAGGCACTCAGCGGACACGCCATTTTTGCCCATCCCGGAACCCGGTTCCGGATTTCGGCTCCTCACGTACCAGCCAGTACGCTCCGGGACCAAAATCCGGCCCCAGAACCCGGCCTTGACAAAACTTGCGCGCCCGCTGAGTGCCTTTGATCTTAATTCTCAGCGGACACGCCATTTTTGCCCATCCCGGAACCTGTCGGGCGGGCACGCCATTACTGTAGCCTGAATATGCCGCTGTGCCGCTCCAGAAGGCGCATCAGGGGATAGCCCAGGCCGTAGCAGGCCACGAGCTGGCCGCAGCCCACCCACAGGGCATTGGCCCAGAGCGAGGCGTCGATGCCGTAGACGTAGTAGAGCATCGCCCCTATTATCAGCGCGTTCGCTATGACCGGGGGCAGGGGCGCCAGCAGGCGCCTCCGCCTGAGCAGCCAGGTGCCGCAGGCCGCGAGCAGGCTGGCGGCGCTGCCGCAGATCAGGTCCGGCAGCCCGTAGGGGCTGACGAGGTTCGAGACCAGGCAGCCCACGAACAGCCCCGGTATGGCGGCCGGCGTGAAACAGGGCAGCACGGCCAGCGCCTCCGAGAAGCGTATCTGCACAGGCCCGTAGCCCATGGGCGCCAGCGCCACCGTGAGCGCGGCGTAGGCCGCGCCTATCACCGCCGCCTGCAGCAAAAATCTTGTCCGCGACGCCGCTGCGGCCGCCGCGCTGCGATCCGACATCATGGCCTCTTTCTATATAATATGCAAAAACCCGTAGATCGTGTCCGCGAAAACGCGCTCCAGGGCCACCAGCGCGATGAACAGCGCGCCCAAGGCCGCCGCAGCCGCGTCACGGGCCCTGAATCTCAGCTCGTGCAGCCTCGTGCGGCCCTCGCCGCCCCTGTAGCAGCGCGCCTCCATCGCCATGGCCAGCTCCTGGGCTATGCGGAAGGCGCTTATGAAAAGGGGCACGAGTATGGGCACGAGGTTCCTGGCGCGCCTGATCACGCTCCCGCTCTCAAAATCCGCGCCCCGCGCCGACTGGGCCTTCATGATCTTGTCGGTCTCCTCCAGCAGCGTCGGGATGAACCTGAGCGCGATGGTCATCATCATGGCGAGCTCGTGCGAGGGGAGGCCGAGGGCGCCGAAGGGCTTCATCAGGCTCTCCATGCCGTCCGTCAGCCTTATGGGCTTCGTGGTAAGCGTCAGCAGCGACGAGCCCATTATCAGGAGCACCAGCCTCGTCCCCATGAACAGCGCGTTGTAGAGCCCTTCCCTGGTGACGGTCAGCGGCCCTATGTCAAACAGCGTCTCGCCGTCGGTCATGAACATGTTGAGGGTGAACGTGAACACGATGATGACGAATATGGCCTTCAGGCCGCGCAGCATGAAGCCCAGCGGCACGCGGGAGATCGCTATCGTTACGGCGAGCGCGAGGGCCGCCATGGCGTAGCCGATAAAATCGCGTATGACGAACAGCGTCACTATGAATACCAGCGCGGCCACTATTTTCAGCCTCGGGTCCAGCCTGTGGACCCAGGAGTCGCCTGGGTAGTACTGCCCTATGGTGATATCCCTTATCATCTCATCCCCATAATGGTTTCGATTTAAGTGGGTGAACAGCAACGCTCTAGGGGCGCGCCCTCTTTGACCGCAGATAGCGATCTATGGCCAGCTCTGCCGCGTCGAGCGTCAGCGGGCGCCCCTCGATCTCCGCGCCTCGGTCCCTCATCATATCTATCATCCCGGCGGCCTCGGGCAGGCCGAGGCCCATGCCGCGCAGCTCCGCGCCCCTGGAAAACACGTCCTCCGGCGGGCCGCTCAGCTCTATCCTGCCCTTCTCCATGACGAATATCCTGTCCGCCAGGCGGGCCATGTCGTCCATGTTGTGGGAGATGAGTATTATGATGATGCCCCTGCTTTTCCGTATGTTGCCCAGCATCCTGAGTATGTCCGACTGGGATTTCGGGTCGAGGCCGGCGGTCGGCTCGTCGAGGATCAGTATGTCGGGCCTCATGGCCAGGACGCCGGCTATGGCCGCCTTGCGCTTCTGGCCGCCGGAAAGCTCAAAGGGGGATCGCTGGGCGGCCGACTCGAAGTCCAGCCCCGCGAGAAACATGGCCTCCCTCACCCGCTGGTCGGTCTCGGCCTCCGAAAGCCCGAGGTTGGACGGCCCGAAGGCCACGTCCTTGTAGACCGTTTCCTCGAAAAGCTGGTATTCCGGGTACTGGAACAGCAGGCCGATCCGCCTGCGCAGGCCCGTGAGCTTCGCGCCGCGCGCGGTGATCTCGGAGCCATCGACGAAGACGCGCCCCGACTTCGGCCTGAGTATCCCGTTCAGGTGCTGGACCAGCGTGGACTTGCCGGAACCCGTATGCCCCGCCAGCCCGATAAGCTCGCCGTCCTCTATCTCCATGCTGACGCCGTCCAGGGCCCGCGTTTCGTAGGGCGTCCCCTCCCCGTATACGTAGACGAGGTCCTCAACCCTTATCGACATAGGTACGCAACCATTTCCTCTACCGTGACGAGGCCATAGGGAATGTAGTGGCCCCTCTTTCTGAGCCTTTCGCCAAGCTCCACGGCCAGCGGCGCGTCCAGCCCCATGGCGCGTATCTCGCCCACATGCCGAAACACCTCGGCGGGCGGCCCGTCGAGCGCGACCCTTCCCGCGTCCATTATGACTATCCTGTCCGCGCCGACCGTCTCCTCCATAAAATGGGTTATCAGGACGAGCGTTATCCCCTCGTCGTGCAGCTCCCCCAGTATCTTCATGACCTCCGCCCGGCCCTGCGGGTCAAGCATGGCGGTCGGCTCGTCGAATATTATGCACTTTGGGCGCATCGCCACCACGCCGGCTATGGCGACGCGCTGCTTCTGGCCGCCCGACAGCATGTGCGGCGATTTCTTCCTCTCCCCGTACATGTCCACGGCGCCGAGCGCGGCATCGACCCTCCTGCGGATCTCGTCGGGCGCGATGCCGAGGTTTTCGGGCCCAAAGGCCACGTCGTCCTCGACGATGGCGGACACGAGCTGGTTGTCGGGGTTCTGGAAGACCATGCCCGCCCTCTGCCGGATCTCCCATATAGAGGCGGCGTCGCTCGTCTTGAAGCCATCGACGTAGACGGCCCCGCCGCAGGGGAGCAGCAAGGCGTTTATGTTCCGCGCCAGGGTGGATTTCCCCGAGCCGTTTCTCCCTATCACGGCGGTGAAGCTGCCGGCCTGTATGTCAAGGCTGACGCCGTCTATCGCCCGCGAGGGCCCCGGCTCCCCATCTCGCGCATACTCAAAGACCAGGTCCTCTATCCGTATTATCGTCCTCTCGGCATGTTTTGCCATGGATCCTAGGGTTTCTCCGCGCCCTGCCGGTCTTCGCTGTATACCAGCCTTTCGGCCTCCGAGACTATCCTGCTGCAGGTGTCGAAGAACTTCGCGCTGTCCTCCTTCTGCTCATAGGCAAGGGCGTAGTCCATGCCCTCCAGGTAGCGCCTGTATTCCGTAAGGGCCCACGCGAGGGTGGTGTCGGGGCGCTCCGACGCGTATGCCTCGTACAGGGCCTTGGCCTCGGCGGAGAACTTATGCGTGGAGTAGTCGAATATGGGCGAGTTGCTGGCCCCCATCAGCACCGCGTTCACATGCCGCCTGTACAGCCACAGCGCGTCCTCCTTTATCGCCTCCTCGCCGCGATGCATGACGATGAAGTCCTCTATGCCCTGCGTCCTGTGCAGCAGCTCGGCCCAGGACACCTGCAGCGCCGCGCCGGATATTATCGGCGATTCCTGCTCTATGGCCTTGAACTCAAAAAGCCCCGTCATGTATTCGGGTATCTCCCCCTCGTATTCGCCTATCATCTCCCTGTAGTCAAGCGCGGCGCTGTCATAGGCGAGCGCGTATTCCTCCAGCGCCAGCAGCAGCGCGCCCGCCTGCTCGGGGTCGAGGCCCTTCAGGCTGCCGCGCAGGAAATCGTTGGCGCTTCGGACGCTTTCGGCGGACACCTCGGCCTGAAGAAGCTCGTCAAACTCACGCGTTATTTTCTCGGCCCTTGACGTCCCGCAGCCGGCCAGGAGCGTCATTATCGCCGAAAAAAGCAGCAATAGCAGACAAGGTTTTCGTCTCATACCGTTTCCTTCCTTTCAGGCTGTCCCCTTATTATAAACCATTTTGCCATCCATGGCAAGGGTTCGTGCGGAGGGCTGTGGTTCGTTGGAAGGGAGGCGGAAGGGGCGGGTGAGTAACGGTGCCTGTGCGGAGGAAGGCGCGGAGGGGGCAGTCAGTTCGCGAGGGCGGGAAAGGGGGCCGCGCACATGGCTCTGAACTGTAACGCGGAAGGGGCGGGCGGCTGAAGGAAGGGCGGGGCCGCGGCGGTCATGGGTTCACGACGTTGACCGGCCTGCCGCTGATGAACGCGGCTATATTGGCCCCGGCTATCTCCATCAGCCTGGCCCTCGACTCGATGGGGGCCCAGGCCATATGCGGCGTGATGATGCAGTTCGGCGCGCCTATGAGCGGGTTGCCGTCCCTGGGCGGCTCCTGCGTCAGGACGTCGAGCCCGGCGCCGGACACCCTGCCGTCGCGCAGCGCCTCCGCCAGATCCCCGTCTACGACCAGGGGGCCGCGGGCCGTGTTTATTATGCGCACGCCCCTTTTCATCTTGTCTATGTTCTCCTTGCGGATGAGCCCCCTCGTCTCCTCCGTGAGGGGGCAGTGCAGCGTTATCACGTCGGAGGCGGCGAACAGCTCGTCCATGCCTACAAAGCGGAGGTCCGAACCCGGCCTGGCGCTGCGGCTGCAGACGATCACCTCCATGCCGAAGGCCCGCGCGATCCGCGCCGTCGCCTGCCCGATGCGCCCAAACCCGACTATGCCCAGCGTCTTGCCGTCGAGCTCCACGAGCGGGAAGTCCCAATAGCACCATTCGACGCCGCCCTGCCAGCGCCCCTGCATGACCGTATCGCTGTGGTGGCCCGCGCGGTGGCAGAGCTCCAGGAGAAGCGCGAAGCTGTGCTGCGCGACCGAGGCCGTGCTGTAGGCCGGTATGTTTGTGACCGCGACGCCTCGCTCCCTGGCGGCCTCCGTGTCAACGACGTTGTAGCCCGTGGCAAGGACGCCCACATAGCGCAGCGAGGGGCAGGCGTCCATGACGTCCCGCGTGATCGTGGCCTTGTTGACAAGCACGATCTCCGCGTCGCCGATGCGCTGGACAGTCTCGTCTGCGGCCGTCCTGTCGTACACCCTGAAATCGCCGTGCCGCGAGACAGGCTCCCAGCTGAGGTCTCCGGGGTTTGCGTTGTATCCGTCCAGAACCACGATTTTCATGATGTGCGCTCCTTAATGGCCCTTAGGAACTGTTAAAAAATAATCTGCACATTTGGCTTGCCCTTTCGCGCCCCGGCTGCGTTGCCGGAACCCGTGAATACTACAAGTATTCGCGGAACCCGGCGCCTTGCCGGGACACAAAATTGCTGCGCCGACTGCACACCTTATTTTTTAACAGTTCCTTATGCCCAATATCCATGTCTCAATCAATGCCGCCCGGTGTCCGCGTCAGCGGGCGGTGGCGTAAAAGGTGGCCTCAGACAAGCTCCCAGGCCCGGTTCAGGTACCGCTTCGCGTTGGCGACCACCATATCGGGGTCCTCGTCCCCCCAAGGCTTGACCTCAAACGACACGATGCCCGGCCGCATGGTCCTAAGATAGCCGATCTCGATCAGCCTGCGCAGGAAGCTGGCTATCTCCGCGACGCCGTTTTCGTCGTTGGGGAAGCCGAATCTCGGATGCTGATCGCCGTAGGCGGGCGCGCCCTGAAGCAGCACGGCGTTGCCGATGTGGGCGTGCCTTATGTACGGCGCCACGGGCCTGAGGCTGTCGTCGATGCTCTCGTGCAGCTGCGGTATATGGGACAGATCGACCATCAGGCCGAAATTCCCGCATTTCCCGCTCATATCCCTCGCGTATCGCGCCGCCAGCGGCGCCGGGCCTATCAGCGAGCATTTCTCGATGTCGTAGTCAAAGACCTCGACGTTCACGGGCATGCCGCCCCTCTCCATCGCATAGCCGCAGATTTCCTCCGTGGACTCGAGGAGGGCCTGATAGCTCAGTTCCTTCGTGCTTTCCTCGTACTTGCCGGCCAGGAAGGCAAAGCCCTCGGCCCCCAGCTCGGCCGCCTCGTCGATGCAGGCTTTGAGCCGATCGACCGCGCGGCGGCGCAGGGCCCCGTCCAGCGCGTTTACGTTTTCCCCGTTTCTCAGAAGCTGCGGCTGCGCGCCGTAGGTCACGACGATCCCCGCCTCCCTGGCCAGCTTCGCCACCCGCGCCCGCAGGGCGGGATCGTTTATCCTCGTCAGCTCTATCACGTCGAAATAATCGTCCTCGCAGACCTTTCGGACCGTGCGCTCGATGTCGCCCTCGCCCGACATGGCGAAGGGCCATGCCATAAAGTATACAAGGCCGACGCGCATGTACTGTCTCATTGACCCGATCATATGAAGCCTCCTTTGCGCTGCCGACGGTCTGCGCGGACCCGGGCAGGGACCGCACGGCGGGCAGCCTCATCATCACTCATCCGGCGCGAAGGAGCGGCAGCTGTCCAGGCCCGCGCCCATATCGCAGAACTGCTTGGGGTCGCAGATCGCCTCTATGACATAGGTCCTGCCGGAGGACTTGGCCCTGCCGATCGCGGCGGCCAGCTCATCCGGCCCGAACACGCGCTCCGCCGCGCAGCCGTAGCCCTCCGCGACCTTGAGATAGTCTATGCGCCCGTCCTGGTTTTGGGGCATTCCCACCTCGTACTCAAAGCCGTAGCCCACCACCTGGTTCTGCACGATCAGCCCAAGATACGCGTTGTTCACTATTATGACGATGATGGGCCTGCCTAGGGCCGAGGCGACCGCGAGCTCCTCGCCCATGAAGGTGAAGCCGAAGTCCCCCACGACGGCGCAGACCGTGCTGTCCGGGCAGGCGACCTTCGCGCCGAAGGCGCCGGGGATCTCAAACCCGAGCGTGCCCGCGCCGCCGGAGGGGATGTAGCGCCGCGGCCTGTCTATGTCCTGCAGCTGCCCGGACCATATCTGCGTTATGCCGCAGCCGCTCGTGAAGATCGTGTCGCTGTCAAATCCCCTGTTGATCTCGTGGAACACGCGATGCGGCGGCATGGGCCTGCCCGCGAAGTCCGTCCTTCTGCGCAGCTTTTCGCGCAGACCCGCTATGGAGTCGGCGCGCTCCGGGTTCACCGGCCTCATGCCGCGCCTTTTGGCGCCCGCGAGCAGGGCCTCCGCCGCGAGCCTGGCGTCCGACAGGATGTTCAGGTCGGCCGGGAATATCCTGCCGAACTGCCCTTCGGACACGTCCACGTGGATGAATCTGCGCTCCCCCCGGTATACCTTCAGATCGCCCGTGTGCCGATCCGAAAAGCGGCAGCCTACGCCCAGAACCAGATCCGAGTCCAGAAACACGCGGTTGCCGAGCGGCTGGCCGACCTGGATGCCCGCATGCCCCGCGTTTAGGGGATGCCCGGACGGCATGCCGCCCTTTGCCATGAACGTCATGATGACCGGGATCCGCAGATATTCCGCCAAGGCGACGAGTTCGGCCTCCCCGCCCGCGAGAATCGCCCCGCCCCCCATGAGGATCAGCGGGGATTTGGCCGCGTCGAGCATGTCGAGCGCCCTTTCGATGTCGGCGTCGGGGGGCGCCGGCCTTTCCACGGCGGCCGGCTCGTACCCGTTCGGATCGTAGTCAAGCTCCGCCTGCTGCACGTCGAGGGGCAGATCCACCAGCACCGCGCCGGGACGGCCCGAGCGCATCAGGAAGAAGGCTTCCCTGAACACCTCGGGAATGTCCGCCGCGTTTTTGACGCAGTAGGTCTTCTTGGCGACGGGCTCGCATATCTTGGCAATGTCAACGCATTGGAACGCCTCCTGCCCCAACTGCCAGCTGTTGGCCTGCCCTGTGATCGCCAAAACAGGCACGGAATCGATGTTCGCGCTGTAGATGCCCGTCACGAAGTTCGTCGCCCCCGGCCCGGAGGTGCAGATAGCCAGCGCGATCCTGTTCGATGCCTTGAAATATCCGTCGGCCGCGTGTACGCACGCCTCCTCGTGGCGCATGCAGCAATGCCGGATTCCCGCGTCCTTCAAAAAGCGGTAGACCGGGTTGATTCCGGCGCCGGGAATCCCAAACGCGTCCGTAATCCCCTCCTTTTCAAGAATTTTTACGACAAGTTCCGCAGCTTTCATAATCAGACCTCCGAAGTCGCAATAGGTTTCGCATATTGAAACCATATTTCTTTCAATGCAATAATTCTACCGCACTCCGGCTGATATTACAAGAAAAAAACGCAGGCATTTTTATTTTTCTCTTTGACAAGTTACTACTCACCTACTTAAATCGAAACTACTCACCCGCCGCGTCAGTTTTGTTCAGATCGGGTTCTGGGGGCGATTTT
>JAISXZ010000205.1 GCA_031270275.1 Eubacteriales Family XIII. Incertae Sedis bacterium
TTTGTTCGGATCGGGTTCTGCGGGCGGTTTTGGCCCCCGGAGCGTACTCGAAGCTACGTGAGGAGGCCAATAAGCGACCGCAGGTTCCGAGCCGGGCAAAAATGGCGTGGTGGGTGAGTAGCAACCTTTAGTATAAAAAAATCGAAAAATTGCACGCTTACGGCTGTTGCCGCCCCCGTTTCTATGATATACTGTAACGGCAGAAAACGCGCATGGCAGGCGCTTGCGGACGGCTTGCCCCGCGCTGGGTGACGGCGGCCGCATGGGGCGCGGCGGCTACGGCAAGGAGGTGTCTGAAATTTTCAAAAACACCAATGAGTTCATACGTGAGTATCGCGCGGAATTTGCGGACCACCTCGGGAAAGCCTTTGAGGAGAGCGACAGGCTTGAGCAGTACACCATGCTCGTGCGCCTCATAAGGAGGCACATAAGCCGGCAGTGGGTCTACACGAACACGCAGTACGGCAACAAGGACAGCGGCCGGCAGATATACTACTTCTCCATGGAGTTTCTTATCGGCAAGCTGCTCTGCAGCTACCTGACGAACCTCGGCATAAGCGAGATCGTCGGCGAGGGCCTGTCCCAGCTCGGCGTGCGCCTTTCGGACCTGTTCGACGTGGAGACGGACGCGGGCCTCGGCAACGGCGGCCTCGGCCGGCTTGCGGCCTGCTTCCTCGACTCCATGGCCTTCCTTGGCATGCCCGGCCACGGGAACGGCATAAGGTACAGGTTCGGCCTTTTCCGCCAGAAGATAGTGGACGGGCAGCAGGTGGAGCTTCCCGACAACTGGCTGCAGCACGGCTACCCCTGGGAGATACGCAAGCCCGAGAAGGCCGTCGTCGTTAGGTTCAACGGCAATGTGTCCTCGTATGGGGAGGGGGCCCGCCTGCGGTTCAGGCACGAGAACTACGATGCCGTCCTCGCCGTGCCTTACGACGTGCCGGTGATAGGCTACGCCAGGGACGACCAGATAAACACGCTGCGCCTGTGGAGCGCGGAGCAGGCGGGCGACGAGTTCGATTTCGCGTCGTTCAACCGGGGCGACTACGCGAAGGCGCTGCACTCGCGTTCCGACGCGGAGGCCATATCCTACGTGCTGTACCCGAACGACGACAACAGCTCGGGCCAGGAGCTGCGCCTGAAGCAGGAGTACTTCCTCGTCGCGGCCGGGGTCGGCGCCATAGTGGCCCGCTTCAAGAAAAAGCGCGGCAACATCCGGGAGCTTAACGAGAGCATAGCGATACACATCAACGACACGCACCCGGCGCTCTGCGTCGCGGAGCTCATGCGGATACTCGTGGACGAGGAAGGGCTCGGCTGGAACAAGGCGTGGACCGTCACCGTGAACACGATATCCTTCACGAACCATACCGTCATGCCGGAGGCCCTTGAGTGCTGGCCGGAGGAGCTGTTTCGGCGGCTGCTCCCGCGCATCCACATGATAATCACGGAGATAGACCGCAGGCACCGCATGTTCCTGGAAAGCCACGCGGCGACGCCGGGCCAGATAGCGAGCACGGCCATCATCAGGGACGGCAAGCTGCGCATGGTGAACCTCGCCGTGATAGGCAGCCATACGGTGAACGGCGTGGCCGCCCTGCACACCGAGATACTTAAGCGAAGCCTGCTGCGCGACTTCTACGCCAACTTCCCGTACAAGTTCAGGAACGAGACCAACGGCGTGTCCCACAGGCGCTTCCTGCTGTGCGCCAACCCCGGCCTTTCAGGGCTCATAAGCGAGTGCATAGGCGACGGGTGGATAAAGAATTTCAGCGAGATAGAGAGGATGCTGGATTTCGGGGAGGATTCCGGGCTGCTCAGGCGGCTCGCGGCCGTGAAGCGCGAGAACAAGAAAAGGCTCGCGGGCTACATCCTGGACACGGCGGGCATAAGGGTGGACCCGGATTCCGTCTTCGACGTCCACGTGAAAAGGATACACGGATACAAGCGCCAGATACTGAACCTGCTGAAGATAATGTCGCTCTACAACAGCGCACGGGAGAACCCCGGCGTCGAGATCGTCCCCGCCACCTTCATATTCGCGGGCAAGGCCGCGCCTGGCTACCACTTCGCCAAGACGGTCATACACCTGATATGCAAGGTCGCCGATCGGATAAACTCGGACCCCGCCGTGCGCGATCTGATCAAGGTGGTGTTCCTGGAGAACTTCAACGTGACGATAGGCGAGCTGATATACCCTGCGGCCGACATAAGCGAGCAGATATCCATAGCGGGGAAGGAGGCCTCCGGCACGGGCAACATGAAGCAGATGATGAACGGCGCGATAACCCTTGGCACGCTCGACGGGGCCAACGTGGAGATACGCGACGCCGTCGGCGAGGAGAACATGGCGCTTTTCGGCCTTAAGGTAGACCAGGTCATGAGCTTCTACAGCAAGGGCGGCTATCTGTCCTGGGACGAGTACCACGCCGACCAGAGGCTAAAGCGCGTGGTGGACCAGCTTATCGACGGATTCTTCCCCAACACGGGCAACGAGTTCAAGGACATCTACGACGGCCTGCTGCGCGACAACGACGAGTACTTCGTGCTGAAGGACTTCGATTCGTACATGAACGCCTTCGGCAAGCTGAATGCGTGGTACCGCCAGCCGGACGCCTGGAACCGCATATCGCTGCACAACATCGCGCGTTCGTGGCCTTTTACCAGCGACGAGACCGTGCGGCGCTACGGCAGCGAGATCTGGGACAGCTAGGCGCGGAGCGGAAGACGCCGCGCGGCGGCAGTAGGGGAGGATGCCATGGGTATCAAAAAGAAATGTGTCGCGATGCTTCTGGCGGGCGGGCAGGGCAGCAGGCTCGGCGCCCTTACCGCGTACGTCGCGAAGCCGGCCGTGTCGTTCGGCGGCAAGTACAAGATAATAGACTTCAGCCTCAGCAACTGCATAGGCTCGGGCATAGACACGGTCGGCGTGCTGACCCAGTACCGCCCGATGCTGCTGAATTCCTACATCGGCACCGGCGAGGCGTGGGACCTGAACGAGACGGGCGGGGGCGTGCACATCCTGCCGCCCTATCTGCGGCAGGGGGGGGGCGAGTGGTACAAGGGGACCGCAAACGCCGTCTTCCAGAACCTGGACTTCATATCGAGCCACGACCCCGAGCAGGTGCTGATACTGTCGGGCGACCACATATACACGATGCAGTACAACAAAATGCTCAGCTTCCATGTCGAAAACAAGGCGGACATCACGATATCGGTCATGGAGGTCCCCTGGGAGGACGCGCACCGCTTCGGCATACTCACCGCCGCCGAGGACGGGCGCATAACGAGCTTCTCCGAGAAGCCGCAGCAGCCCGAGAGCAACCTGGCCTCGATGGGCATATACATCTTCAACGCCGGCCTTCTCGAGAACGCGCTGACGGAGGACGAGGACGACCCGTCATCGAGCAAGGACTTCGGCCATGACGTGATACCGAGGCTGCTGAACCAGGGGAAGTCGCTTTACGCGTACAGGTTCAGCGGCTACTGGAAGGACGTCGGCACCATAGAGAGCTACTACAGCGCCAACATGGAGCTGCTTCAGGAGAACCCTCCGTTCAACATATTCGACAGGAAGGTGCGCATACTGTCGAACAGCAACATATTCCCGCCGCAGTACATATGGCCCGAGGCGAGGGTCGAAAACAGCCTCATATGCAACGGCTGCAGCGTGAAGGGCACGGTAATAAACTCGATCCTCAGCCCCGACGTGCGGATTGAGGAAGGCAGCTCCGTCATCGACTCGATAATACTGCCAGGCACGAGGATCGGGAGGGACTGCACGCTTAGGAAGGCCATAGTGGGGGAAAACACGCTCGTGGGCAAGGACAGTTTTCTTGGGGTGCCGTCCGAGGGTGGCGGCGCGCCGCCGCAGCAGGGGATAACGGTCGTGGCGGACAGCATGGCGCTCGCCGAGGGGACGCGCGTCGCGGAAGGCGAGAACGTGAACCTGGCGTAGGGGCGCCGGGGCCACAGGTAGCGACGCATCAAGGGGTTATGGAGGTGTACTGCTTATGGACGAAGCAATGGGTCTCATATGCGCGAACTACAACACGGAGCAGCTGGGCGCGCTCACGGAGTACAGGCCGCTGGCGTCGCTGCCTTTCGGCGGCCGCTACCGGATGATAGATTTCGTGCTCTCAAACATGGTCAACGCGGGGATACGCACGGTGGGCGTGGTGACGCCGTACATGTACCGCTCCCTTCTGGACCATCTGGGGGCCGGGAAATACTGGTTCCTCGACAGGAAGCTCGGGGGCCTGTTCATCCTGCCGGGCTCCATATACGGGTTCAAGAACATGAGCACGCAGTTTCTTGTGAAGGACATGATACGAAACCTCGACTACCTCACCAGGGACTCGAAGGACTACGTCATAGTGACGACGGCGAACCAGGTCTACAACATGGACTACGGCAGCCTTGTGGAGCTCCACGCCAAGAGCGGCGCCGACGTCACCCTGGTATACAAGGGCGAAAACCCGGCCCAATGGGAGAAGGGGATATTCCTCGACCTGAACTTCGAGAAGCGCATCACCAAGATGGTCAGGGTCAGCCCCGGCGCCGCGCGCGACGACAACCTGCCGTCGGCCCTGTTCGCCGACTGCTTCGTGATAAGCAGGCAGCAGTTCGTCGATCTTGTGGGCTGGTACCAGGCCGTAGACCATATGGATTTTCTCGACGTCCTTTCCGAGAACCTCGGCAACCTGCACATATACGGCCATGAGTTCACGGGCTACCTGAGCAGGGTCGATTCCATCGACTCGTACCTGAAATGCAGCATGGAGACGCTGCTGCCCAAGAACCACGAGGAGCTGTTCTTCGGCAAGCGGCCCATCTACACCAAGATACGCGACGGCGTCCCGACGCGCTACGCCGCCAGCGCCAACGTCACAAACGCGCTGATCCCGAACGAATGCACCATACGCGGCCACGTCGAGAACAGCATCCTTTTCCCCGGCGTCCTGGTGGAGCACGACGCGGTGATAAAGAACAGCGTGATAATGCAGCGCAGCATCGTCGGCCGCAACACGCTTGTCGAGAACGTGATAGCCGACAAGTTCGTCACGATAGGCGACGGGGCGATAATAATGGGCAGCAACGACCATCCCCTCGTCCTCAGAAAGAAAAGCGCCATGTGACGGGCCCCGCAGGGCGGCCCCATTGAAGCATGTTGTCAGTATAGGAAAGGTGAACAGACATGAACGTACTTTACGCGATTTTTGAGGCGTCCCCATTCGCAAAGAGCGGCGGGCTCGGCGACGTGGGGGGGGCGCTGCCCGAGGCGCTTAGGGAGACGGGCGCGGACGCGCGGGTCATCATGCCCAAGCACGATTCGATGCCTGAACGCTACAAGAGCAGGATAAAGCGCATATTCAGCTTCCAGATGCAGCTGGGCTGGCGAACGCTCTACTGCGGCGTGGAGATGCTGAAGTACAGGGGCGTAGTGTACTACTTCATCGACAACGAGCAGTATTTCAAGCGCGACTCGCTCTACGGCTACGGCGACGACGCGGAGCGGGCGGCGTTCTTCTGCAAGGCGGTGCTGGAGTGCCTCGCGCACCTGGAGCGCTTCAAGCCCCAGATCATACACTGCAACGACTGGCATACGTCGCTGATACCCGTCATGCTGAAGGAATACTTCGGGGACCATCCCTATTACTCCGACATCAAGACGGTCATGACGGTGCACAACCTGAAATACCAGGGCATAATATCGCGCCACTGCCTGGGCGACCTTTTGGGCATGGAAGGCCACGTCGCCGCGAGGGAGCGCCTGTCCTGGGGCGACGCCATCAACTTCCTCAAGGGCGCGCTCCACTACGCCGACGCCATAACCACCGTGAGCCCCAGCTACGCCGAGGAGATAAAGACGCCGTACTACGGCGAAGGCCTCGACGGCGTGCTGCGCTGGCGCGAGGAATGCCTGAGCGGCATACTGAACGGCATAGACTACGAGATCTACAGCCCGTCCTCCGACAGCCTGATACCCGAGACCTACCGCAGCGGCGAATGGGAGGGCAAGGCCGCGAACAAGAGGGCGCTGCAGGGCGAGCTCCTGCTGCCCCTAAGCCCGCGCACGCCGCTGCTGGCCATAGTGAGCCGATTTACGGAGCAGAAGGGCCTCGACCTCGTCGCCCATATCCTGGAGGAGCTTCTCGGCTCGGACGACGTGCAGCTTGCCGTGCTCGGCACGGGGGACTGGAGATACGAGGAGATGTTCTACTACTTCGCGGATCGCTACCCGGAAAAGCTCGCGGCGCGCATAAGCTTCGACGACAGGATGGCGCACAGGATATACGCGGGGGGCGATATGCTGCTCATGCCCTCGAAATTCGAGCCCTGCGGCATATCGCAGATGATAGCCATGCGCTACGGCATGGTCCCCATAGTCAGGGAGACGGGCGGGCTTCGCGACACGGTGACGCCCTACAGCGACGCCACGGGCGCGGGCACGGGCTTCGGCTTCATGAACTACAACGCGCATGAGCTGCTGTTCACGATAAGGAAGGCCGTCGCCCTCTATCTGGACGGGCCGGACGGGTGGCGGCGCATACAGGACAGCGCGGGCGCGGCGGATTTCAGCTGGAAGGCCTCGGCCCGGCAGTACGTAAAGCTGTACGAGGGGCTGTGCAGGAGGAAGCGCCAGCCGCTGCTGACCCTGTAAATCCATTGCCCAGCGTCCAGCGTCCACGCCATTTTCGCCCGGATCGCTTCCGAAGCGGGCGGAGATGGCGTGTCCATTGAGCGGCAACCTTTAAGGAGGTGCGATATGAACAGGATCGCGCTCTACCACAACTCGCACGAGGCCGAATACCGTTCCCCTTTCGGCGCGGTCGCGTGCGATTCGGAGGTCAGGCTTTCGCTTGACGTGAGCGGGCTCCCCCCCGACTGCGTGTGCAGCCTCAGGGTGTGGTTCCGCGAGGTGGGCGAGACGCTGATACCCATGTCGCCGGACGGCGACGAGCCCGATTTCCAGGAATACGCGAATCCCGAGCGCCCCTTCTTCCGAAGATACACGGGCGTGTACACGGCCCCCGAGACGGCGGGCCTCGCTTGGTACTACTTCATAGTGACCTGCAGCGGCATCACGCGCTACTACGGGAACAACGACAGAAACCAGGGCGGCGAGGGGCGCGAGGCGTTCTCCCCGCCTCCGTCCTACCAGCTGACGGTCTACGAGGAAAGCCCGTC
>JAISXZ010000230.1 GCA_031270275.1 Eubacteriales Family XIII. Incertae Sedis bacterium
TCGGGTTCTGGGGGCGATTTTGGCTCCCGGAGCGTACTGCCTGGTACGTGAGGAAGCCAATAATCGCAGCCAGGTTCCGAGATGGGCAAAAATGGCGTGGCGGGTGAGTAGTAACCGCCATGTCGTGTTTTTATTCTTTTTTTGGATTTTACAATTGACAAGCCCTGATCTTTACATTACAATATGTTGCAGAAAGCCTTTTGGCATCCCACACTATCTTGTGCAGATCCGCCCTTGCCATCGAGCGGCTGCGCGCTTTAGGGAATACAGGGGGGACATATGATTACGCAGGTCAGGAAAAGGAACAACGAGATTGTGCCGTTCGAGCGCGAGAAGATAGCATGGGCCCTTTACAAGGCGGCGGAGGCCGTCGGCGGCGACGATTTTGACCTAGCGTACAAGCTGAGCGGCGAAGTGGCGGAGATCGCGCCTACGGACGGCGCGGGCGTGGCCTTTGTCGAGGACATACAGGACGCGGCCGAGAAGGTCCTCATCGAGAACGGCCACGCGAGGACCGCCAAGGCCTTCATACTATACAGGGAAAAGCGCAGGGGCGCGCGCGAGAATAACGCGCTCATAGGCGCCACGATACAGATGTTCTCGGACTACCTGGACGACAAGGACTGGCAGATACAGGAGAACGCCAACACGCAGAAGTCCATAAACGGCATGAACAACTACGTCCGCGAGGCGTTCACCAAGCAGTACTGGCTTCACGAGGTATACCCGCAGGACGTAAGGCAGGCGCACACCGAGGGCGACATCCATCTGCACGACCTCGGCTTCTTCGGGCCCTACTGCGCGGGCTGGGATTTGCGGCAGCTCCTGATCGAGGGCTTCGGCGGCGTGAGCGGCAAGGTGGAATCCTCGCCCCCGAGACATCTCCGCGCCTTCCTCGGGCAGATAGTCAACTCCACCTTCACAACGCAGGGGGAGACGGCCGGGGCGCAGGCGTGGTCGTCCATCGACACCTACTGCGCGCCCTTCATCCGCTATGACGGGCTGGACGCGAAGCAGGTCAAGCAGGCCCTCCAGGAGTTCATCTTCAACATCAACGTGCCGACGCGGGTCGGCTTCCAATGCCCCTTCTCGAACCTGACCTTCGACATAGCCGTGCCCCGCGCGATGAAGGAGCAGTCCGTCATAATAGGCGGCGAGCTGATGCCCCACACGTATGGCGAGTTCCAGGCCGAGATGGACATGTTCAACGAGGCGTTCTGCGACGTGATGCTGGAGGGCGACGCCAAGGGCAGGGTGTTCACCTTCCCCATACCCACGATAAACGTGACGGGCGACTTCGACTGGGACAGCCCCGTCGTGAACAAGTTCATGGAGATAACCTGCAAGTACGGCATCCCCTATTTCTCGAACTACATCAACTCGGATCTCTCGCCGGAGGACGCGCTCTCCATGTGCTGCCGACTCCGGCTCGACATGAAGGAGCTGAGAAAGAGGGGCGGCGGGCTGTTCGGCTCCAACCCCATGACGGGCTCCATAGGCGTCGTCACCATCAATCTGCCAAGGCTCGCGTATTTTTCGAAAAGCGAGGTGGAGTTCCGCGCAAGGCTCTGGCGGCTCGTCAACGTCGCCAGGAACAGCCTCGAGGTCAAGCGCAAGGTCATCGAGACGCAGACGGCGCGCGGCATGTACCCCTATTCCGCCCACTATCTGAGGAACGTAAGGCTGCGCACGGGCGAATACTGGTACAACCACTTCAACACGATAGGGATAATAGGCATGAACGAGGCATGCCTGAACTTTTTCGGCGACGGCAGCGACCTGACGACGGCCAAGGGGCAGGAGTTCGCCATAGGCACGATGCACTATCTGCGCGAACAGATAACGCGCATCCAGGAGGAGACGGGCCATTTCTACAACCTTGAGGCGACGCCCGCCGAGGGCACGAGCTTCCGCCTCGCGAGCATCGACAAGAAAAAGCACCCCGGCATCATCTGCGCCGGCACCGACGAGACGCCCTACTACACCAATTCCAGCCAGCTCCCGGTAGGTTTCACCGACGACATATTCGAGACGTTGGACCTGCAGGACGAGCTGCAGTGCATGTACACGGGCGGCACGGTGCTGCATTTCTACCTGGGCGAGCGCCTGCCCGACATCGAGACGGCGAAAAGCCTCATACGGAAGACCTTCGAGAACTACAGGCTGCCCTATATCTCCCTGACGCCCACCTTTTCGGTCTGCGGCGTCCACGGCTATATAGCGGGCGAGCATTTCAAATGCCCGGAATGCGGCTCGGACGCCGAGGTTTGGAGCCGCGTCGTGGGGTATCTGAGGCCGGTGCAGCACTACCACAGGGGCAAGAAGATGGAATACGATGAAAGGGTCAAATACGTCATCGACGATAGTGCCATTTGAAAAGGGCCTTAAGATAGCCGGCCTGCAGAAGAACAGCGCCGTGGACTTCCCCGGATGCCTGTCGGCGGTCGTGTTCTTCGCCGGCTGCAACTACCGATGCTACTACTGCCACAACAGGCACATAATAGACAGCCCGCCGCTGCTGGACACCGGGGCGGTGCTGGAGTTTTTGGAAAAGCGGGCCGGGCTTTTGGACGGCGTGACGCTTTCGGGCGGAGAGGCAACCCTTCAAGGAGGGTTGTATTCTTTTGCGCGGGGCCTTAAGGCCATGGGCTACCGCGTAAAGGTGGACAGCAACGGCAGCAGGCCGGACACGCTGCGGGCCCTGCTGGCCGACGGGCTGGCGGATTTCGTGGCCGTGGACTACAAGGCGCCGCTCCACATGTACGACGGCATATGCGGCAGCGGCGCCATGGGCGGGGCCGGCGTGCGCGAGAGCCTGTACATGCTGGAGGGGAGCGGCGTGGAGTACGAGGCGCGCGTCACGGTGATACCGCAGATCACGGAGAGGAAGCTGGCGGAGATGGCTGAATCCCTGCCCCGGCTCAGGCGCTTCGTGCTCCAGCTCTACCGCCCCGTTAACGAGGAAGGCGAGCTTAGGGCCGTAGACGCCGGGGCGGGCGGCGCGGCGGCGGGCAGGCCCTACACGCCGGCGGAGCTTCGGGCGCTGGCGCTGGCCATACGCTACGCGCAGCCGAACGTGACCGTGAGGGCCTAGTGTAGTGTGTTTCGGGGCGGGCGGACGGGCGTCAGGGTCGGCAGGGTCGGCGCGATACAAGGAACTGTTAAAAAATAAAGTGTGCAGTGGGCGCAGCAATTTTGTGTCCCGGCAAGGCGCCGGGTTCCGCGAATACTTGTAGTATTCACGGGTTCCGGCAACGCAGCCGGGGCGCAAAAGGGCAAGCCAAATGTGCAGGTTATTTTTT
>JAISXZ010000013.1 GCA_031270275.1 Eubacteriales Family XIII. Incertae Sedis bacterium
CGCCGGAGCAGCGACAACAGCTTTACACAGGAGGTATGAGATGCCAAGATCAGGTATGAACGGAGTCGATTTTGAGTCCAACGTCGACTTCACCCGTCTGCGGGCCGACAGGCTCGCGAGGGCCAAGCAAAGCCTTAAGGACTATGGCCTGAACGCGATTATCTGCTACGACTTCGACAACATAAGGTATATCACGGGCACGCACGTCGGCGAGTGGAACCGCAACAAGATGAACAGGTATTGCGTGCTTATCGACGGCGTAGACCAGCCCTTCCTGTTCGATCCTGCCGCCCCGTCCAAGCGCAAGCGCGTGGACTGGCTGGAGAACGACCACATCATGCCCGCCGTCGGCTCGATGCGCGGCGCGATACCCGAGGAGGCCGGTATGGTGGCCAAGGTCGCCGAGCAGATCACGGGCTACCTCAAGGAATACGGCGTCAACGGCAAGGTGGGCATGGACATAGTAGACATCCCGCTGATACGCGCCCTTGAAAACGAGAAGGTCGAGATCGTGGACGGGCAGCAGGCCATGCTCAGCGCGAGGATAATAAAGACCGACGACGAGATACAGCTGCTGAAGCAGTCCGCCGCCATGGTCGATGCGGCCTACTACGACATCGCCAAGGCGCTGCGCCCCGGCATACTCGAGAACGAGATAGTCGCCATAGCCAATTTCAAGCTCTACAGCTGGGGCGCGGAGCTCGTCGAGTTCGTCAACAGCGTCTCGGGCGAGCGCGGCAACCCGCACAGCCACACCTTCTCCAACCGCATGGTCCGCCCCGGCGAGCTCATCTTCTTCGACATAGGCAACACCTACAACGGCTACAAGACCTGCTATTACAGGACCTTCTCCTGCGGCGTCCCGAACGCGGCGCAGAGAAAGGCCTACGACAACGCGTCCAAGTGGATAAAGGACTCGATAGCCCAGATAAAGGACGGCAACACGTCCGCGGACGTGGCGAAGATGTGGCCCGCCGCCACCGATCTGGGCTTCAAGAACGAGGAGGAGGCCTTCCTGCTCCAGTTCGCGCACGGCATCGGCCTCGGGCTTTGGGAGAAGCCGATAATATCGAGGCTGTTCTCCCTGGATCACCCCTTCACGCTGAAGGAGGGCATGGTCTTCGCCATAGAGACCTGGTGCGCCGCCGAGGACGGCTCCGGGAGCGCGCGCATAGAGGAGGAGGTCGTCGTCAGGAAGGGCGGCTGCGAGATAATCACCAAGTTCCCGTCCGACGAGATAACGTCCTGCGGCCTGCCTGGCTGCCAGTTCCTGTAGCCGTATTGACGGGCGCGGCGCGCGCCCTGATATATTCTGTTCAAGATGTATGCTGTTGAATGATGTATGCTGTTGAATGAAGGAGGATGGTTTATGGCTAAAATCGGTTGGATAGGCTTGGGCAATATGGGCAGCCCCATGAGCGCGAATCTGCTTAAGGCCGGACACGAGCTCACCGTCTGGAACAGGACAAAGGCGAAGGCGGACGGGCTTCTCGACGCGGGCGCGAAGTGGGCGGATTCGCCGAAGGCCGTGGCGGAGGCGAGCGAGTTCATATTCACGATGGTACTCGACGGCCCCACGCTGCAGGCCGTCACGCTCGGCGACAACGGCGTGGTCGCGGGTCTGGGCGCCGGCAAGGTGGTCATAGACATGAGCACGGTGTCGCCCGCCGAGTCGGCCAAGGTCAACGACGCCGTAGAGGCCAAGGGCAGCAAGCTCCTGCGCTCCCCCGTTACGGGCAGCACGGTGCTTGCGCAGAACGCGACGCTCGGCATACTCAGCTCCGGCGACAAGGCATCCTACGACAAGACGCTGCCGCTGCTCGAGCTGATGGGCAAAAACCAGTTCTACGTCGGGCCCGCCGAGGAGGCCCGCGTCCTGAAGCTCTCCCTGAACATGATGATAGGCGTAACCATGCAGATGATGGCCGAGGCCGTGGTGCTGGCCGAAAAGGCCGGCCTCGACGTGACCCAGGTCTGCGAGGTCATGGCAGGCAGCGCGGTGGGCTCCCCGCTCGTCAACTACAAGAAGGCGCTGATATCCGCGGGCGACTACAAGGCCGCCTTCCCCGTGTCGAGCATGATAAAGGATTTCGACCTGGCGTTCGACGCGGCCAAGCAGTACGGCGTGCCGCTCCCCGTCACCGCGCTTACGAGGCAGGCGTACCAGACGGCCGTGTCCACGGGCCGCGGCGACAAGGATTTCTCGGTCCTGACCCAGGTGCTCGAGGAGCAGTCCGGCTACAAGCGTTAGTGCGTTTACTTTGTGGCAACTTTGATTGTTGAGGAGGATGCAAGATGAGTTTCAAGGCTTATGTGAAGAACTACTACGACATCCAGGCGATGCAGCCGGCGGCGCACGTGCTGGCGCATTCCGCGCCCTTCGCGGGCCCCGTGCCGATGGGCTACGATCCCGCCGGCAAGGACTGGACCTATCTGTATTTCTCGACCTGCGAGATCGTCTGGGGCGGGGCGGCGCTCCTCGCGAACCACAAGGACGCGGACCACGTGTTCTACATCCTCGACGGCTACGGCTACTCGCTGATGGACGGGAAGCGCTACACCTTCCAGACCGGGGACATCATGTGGACGCCCGGCAATGTTGACCATGAGATGTATCCCTTCGGGACGGCGACGCTGAAGTTCCTCGTAACGCTCTGCCCGCAGGGCTTCGTGAAGTCGGAGCCCTACATCAAGAGCATCAACGACGTTGAAGGGACCACGCTGCCCGGCAACGACGGCGTGACCTTCTTCACGCTGGCATCCCCCGCGATCAGCGGCTCCCCGACGCAGGAGTTCCACATCGTGGACGTGGCCCCCGGCGCCGCGCTCTCGCTCGACACGCCCAAGTCGGACGTCATCGCCTACATGTTCCATGGCCAGGCGGAGGCGACGGTCGAGGGCGTGGCCCTTCCGATGAAGAAGGCCGAGGACACGCTGGTCGCTCCGATGGGCGCGCCGTGGAAGATCGCGAACACGAGCAAGCAGTCGCTGCGCCTCGCGCTGTCCCTGAGCCCCTCTCGCTAGACAGCGGGGCTGGGCGGCCGATAGGGGCCGACGCAGGGGAACTGAACACCTGATAACAGCTCGGCGCGGATTCGTTCCGCGCCGATGGCTTTTTTTGGCGACGCCGCCTACGAGTTTTACGAAGATAAAAACGGTAAGTCTGAAATCGTCAAAAACGCCGCCGCGTGAAATCGACGCGGCGCGGGCGAAAATGAAAGATTATATAGAAAGGCATGGTGAATGATATGGCAAACGGTAAAGCAGTCAGAACGATTACCGATTATATGAACGACGAAACAAGGGTAAGTCCGGCAGAGCGCGAGCGTATCAATTTTGAAGTTGCCATTATCGGCAAGCTGATTGAAGCGAGGGAGCAAAAAGGCATATCGCAAAGAGAACTTGCGGAAATCTCCGGCGTGACGCAACCCGCGATAGCGCGGCTTGAAAGTATGAAAGCTACGCCGCAGATAGACACTCTTTTCAAAGTCCTGCACCCCCTCGGCTACACGATAGAGATTGTACCGCTTAACGGCAAACAGCCGGGAATTGTCGGTAAGTAAAAAAGGCGGGGCGCGGAAAGCCTGTTGTCACAGGCAATCCGAACCCCGTTTTTATAAGCGTTTTTGATACCTTTTCACGACACTACTTTTCTACAAACCGTTACATACCGGGCGCAACGGAAAAAAGGCACAAAAACCCCGGCCCTTGTTTTTTTGCGGAACTTGCGGTATAATCTTGGTGACGGCCGCGAAAACGGCGGGAAAGGACATGCAAGGCAGGAATCTGCGTTTATGGAGGGCGGCGATGGCCTTTACCCATATTGACTGCTTCAGCGGCGCGGGCGGGCTGTGTACGGGCTTCCACGCCGCAGGCTTTGACACCTTGGTGGCGATCGAGCACATACAGAGCTGCGTTGACACCTATTCGGCCAACCATCCCGGCGTACATGTCGTCCATTCGGACATCAGGGACGTGGCCGCAGAGGATGTCCTGCCGCATATACCGCAGGACGGGGTTGATCTTGTCTCGTCCGGAATGCCCTGCGAAACATTCTCGACCGCCGGCAACACGTCGCGCTCGTTCTACGACGACAGGCAGCTTCTGTTCCGCGAGGGCATCCGGATAGCCAAGCTGGCGAAGGCCAGGCTGCTGCTGTTCGAGAACGTCCCCGCCATCGCCACAAAGAGGGTATCGAGGCAGTCGGGGCAGCTCGTCCTTGAACTGCTCAAGGCGGAGCTGGAGGAAGCCGGATACGGCAACTTCATGGAGGTCGTGCTGAACGCCGCGCAGTACGGCGTGCCCCAAAGGCGCAATAGGTTTTTCATACTGGCCTGCCAAGATCCCAAATGGCCCCTGTCGCACCCCGAGCCTGACGGAAACGGCGATGTCTGCGTGTCCGACGCGTTCGCGGGACTGCCGAACGTCGTGCCCAACAGCGGCAGGGAGGCCGCCCGGTACGAAGGCGCCGATTCCAAATACGCGGCGCTTATGCGCGACGACGCGTTCTGGGGGCGCGGCGAAGGGGCATGCGAGGCGTTGTCGTACCAGACGCCGATGAGGCACCGCCCCTGCACATTGGAAAGGTTCTCGCTGCTCAATCCCGGCGAGGGCCTGAAGGATCTGTTTGAAAGATATGCCGGCCCCGAACGGGAATCGCTGCAGGCGCGGCGGGTATTGCCGAAAAAGATGTTCATCAAGCGCAACTGCCGCCTGAAAGAGGATGAGCCTTCCCCAACCGTGACAAGCCACTGCCTTGATGAATTCGTCCATCCCGTCCATGACAGGGCATTGACGGTGAGGGAGTGCGCCCGCCTGCAGTCCTTCCCCGATTCCTACGATTTTCGCGGCGGACCCTACATAGTCCCCCATATCGAACGCGAGGTCCAGGACAAGTACGAGCAGATAGGCGATGCCGTACCCCCTCTTCTTGCCTATGCGTGGGGCGTGAAAATCTCCCGGATACTGGAGGAAAACGGCTGGACGGCAAACGGTACTGCTTTGGGTGCATACAGAGCAAGACCAGTATCCGCGACAGGGTCACCCGCGACCGTGAGCCTTCAATCCAGGCCATGCAGTCCTTTTTTTGGAGCGCGATAATCGTCTTGGACGGCGATTTTTTGAAGCTGCCCGGCGGCCCCTACGGCGCCCTCTCCAGGAACCTATGCAGCATGGCGGCCGCCTCGGCCCGCGTCGTCCGGGCCTGCGGGTCGAAGACGCCGCCGGGCCTGCCCAGGATCACGCCCTGGGCGGCCAGGGCCCCCGCGGCCGGCCTGGCGTACTCCGATATGCTGTCCCAGTCGGCGAAGGAAGCCTCCGCGACGGGCACCGGGGCCTCGCCGGCGAAGGCCGCGTAGCGGTGGATGATCGCGGCCATCTGCTCCCGCGTTATCGCGTCGTCCGGGCCGAACCTGCCGTCGCCGTAGCCCTTGACGATCCCGTTCGCCGCCGCCCATCCGACGGCCTCGGCG
>JAISXZ010000014.1 GCA_031270275.1 Eubacteriales Family XIII. Incertae Sedis bacterium
TTTGTGTCCCGGCAAGGCGCCGGGTTCCGCGAATACTTGTAGTATTCAAGGGTTCCGGCAACGCAGCCGGGGCGCGAAAGGGCAAGCCAAATGTGCAGGTTATTTTTCGACAGTTCCTAAGGTAGACTGGGCGGCGGCCACGCCATTTTTGCCCCTCTCGGAACCTGGTTCCGGATTTCGGCTCCTCACGTACCTATGCAGTACGCTCCGGGACCAAAATCCGGCCCCAGAACCCGATCTGAACAAAACTGACGCGCCCGCCGCCCAGTCCTGATTTGAATTTTTGTACCGGCGCAGCAAATACGGCACTCTGCCCGTCGGTTTTGCCCGGCGCGGGATTTGGTTGACGGCCATGCGTGATTTGGAAAAATACGATAGATATGTGGAGTCGTGCTTCAAGGAGGAGCCTGTGCCCTGCCGCTGCGCCTGCCCGTTCAAGCTCGACGTGCAGGCCTTCCTCGGCAAGATCCGCCGCAGGAATTTCGACAGCGCCTACCGCGAGTACCGCAGCGCGGCGATCTTCCCCGGCATCGTGAGCAGGATATGCCCCGCTCCCTGCGCCGATGTCTGCGCGCGGGGGCCAGGCGACGGCCCCGTCCGGCTGGACGCGATAGAGCGGGCCTGCCTGCGCTTCAGCTCGAGCCATGAGCCGGTGCGGTACAGCCTGCCGCAGAAGGACAGGCACGTCGCCGTGGTCGGCGCCGGGCTTAGCGGGCTTGCGTGCGCGCTACGGGTGGCGTCCCGAGGCTACCGCGTCACGGTCTGCGAGGCGCGGGAGAGCACGGGCGGCGAGCTTGCGGACATGCTTCCGGAGGATCTGTACCGCGGCGAGCTCGACGCGGCCTTCAAGCCGGCCCGCGTGGATTTTCTCATGGGCCGGCGCGTCGGCCCGGCCGATCTCGAGGCGCTCGGGGCGGACGCCGTGTACATAGCCACCGGGAAGGGCGGGGACGATTTCGGGCTGTCGGGCGGCATGGACCGCGATTCGCTCGGCTCCGCGCGGCCCGGCGCCTTCCTCGGGGGCGGGCTGATCGGCTCGCCCGGCGTGTACGCGATCGAGCACGGCGCCAGGGCGGCGCGCTCCATAGAAAAATATCTGCAGATCGGCGCCATGGACGGCATGCCCGACAGCTTTGCGGCATGGCCCATAAACGGCGGCTACTACAGGCCGCTGCGCCCGGCGCCGGCGGCGGGCTGCGACACGCCGGACGGCGCCGCGGCGGAGGCGGGCCGCTGCGTCGGCTGCGAGTGCGCGGAATGCATCGACGCCTGCCCCATGCTGCAGGAAGCCAGGCGCACGCCGAAGCGCATAGCAACGGACGTGACGGCGACGCTCAACAAGGTGGAGCAGCAGACGCGGCGCGTGGCGACCAGGCTCATGAACGCCTGCAGCCTGTGCGGGCTGTGCGGCAGGCTCTGCCCCAAGGGGGCCGATATAGGCGGATGCCTGCTTGCGGGCCGCAGGGACCTGTACATGGACGGCGGGCTGCCCCCGGCCTTCCACGACTTCTATCTGCGCGACATGGAATCCGCCCTGTCCGAGGCGGCCTTCGCGATGGGGCCGGGCGGCCCCGTGGCGGGCTGGAAGCCCGGCGGCGCGGCGCCGGCCGGCGCAGAATGCAGGCGGCTTTTTTTCCCCGGCTGCCAGCTCGGGGCCTCGCTGCCGGAATACGTCACGCTGTCCTACGGCGCCCTGCTGCGCGCGGAGCCGTCGACGGGCCTGCTGGCGGCCTGCTGCGGCGTGCCTGCCGACTGGGCGGGCATGGAGGGGCGGCGCGACGCCGTGATGGGCGCCATACGCGGCGCCTGGGATGCCATGGGGCGCCCCTTGGTCGTATTCGGCTGCATGACCTGCATGCGGCTCTTTGCGGAGCGCCTGCCCGAGATAGAGGGCCGCTCGCTCTACGAATGCCTGGACGAGGCCGAGGCCGCGGCTGGCGCGGCGGCGGGCGCCCTGTCCGGGACGCGGGGGGAGGGCGGGACGGTGTGCGTGTACGACCCCTGCTCCGCCAGGTCGGACGAGGCCGCGCGCACGGCTGTCCGCAGCCTGCTCGCGAGGCGCGGGTTCAGGCTCAGGGAGCTGCGGCTCCACGGCGAAAAGGCGTCGTGCTGCGGCGTGGGCGGGCATATCTACCCCTCCAACCCCGAGCTGTTCGGAAGGATAGTGCGGGAGCGCGTGCACGAGGCCGAGGAGCCTTACGTGGCGTACTGCTCCAACTGCCGGGACGCCTTTTCCAGGGAGGGCAAGGCGTGCTCGCACATACTGGACGAGCTGTTCTCCCTGCAGGGGCGGCTGCGGCCCGCGCCGCTGTTGGCCCAGCGCAGGGCGAACAGGCTGGCCCTAAGATCCATGCTGGCGGCGCGCTTCGGCGGCGACGGTCAGGGCGCGCCCGCGTGGGACGCCGGCCTGCCCGAGCTCGAGATACCGCCGGCGCTCCAGGAAAAGATGGAAAGGCTGCTGATCTCCGGGACGGAGGCCAGGGAGGCTGTCGCATGGTGCGAGGGCGGCGGCTCCAAGCTGTTCGATCCCGAGGCCGGGCATTTCATAGGCCACAGGCGCGTCGGCGCCGCCACGTGCTGGGTCGTGTACGAGCCTGCGGCCGGCGGGGGGGCGGGCCGGGGGGGCTTTCGCCTCGTAAACATATACAGCCACCGCCTGCAGCTGCGGGAGGGGGACGAGGCGTGACGGGGCCAGCGCCGCGGGTGCGCAGCGGAGGCGGCAATGCCTGAGCGCGCGGGTGGGCCGGCGGACGGCAGGACCCTCATATGCTGCAGATGCAACGCCGCCCTGACAATAAGGCGGACGGAGTTCAGCTACCTTGCCCACAGCTTCTTCGCGGAGCTGCCGAGCTGCCCGGTGTGCGGCCAGGCCTTCGTGTCGGAGGATCTGGTCAACGGCAGGATCGCGGACGTCGAAAGGAACCTGGAGGACAAGTAGGCACAGGCCAGGCACAGGCCAGGCACAGGCACAGGCGCCCCGGCGTACAGCCGTTGCCATATAGGACCTTATATGGACCGTCCCCGCCCGGCGGCCGCCGGGACAGAATTGAGAGGAGGAAGGACGAGGAAGGAGGCTTTGAACCATGCTTTTACCGTTTACCGCGCTTTTTGAAAAGGGATTGTGTGGCCGCCTGCGGGGGCCGTCAAACGGCATGATGCCGCCTGACGGGCCCTAAAAGCGGCAATGGAGGCAGAAATGAAACTGAAAAAACGTTTTTTTGTCGCACTCCTGTCCATGGCCATGGTCTTTGCCCTTTCCGCCTGCGGAGGGGGCGGCAGCGGCTCTGACGGCGGCGAGGGCGCTTCCACAGGCGATGCGGGGACCGAGGCCGAGGCGCCGCAGGGGGATGCGCCCGAGTTCATCAAGATCGGCATCCCGAATCCCAGCACGGGCAATATAGCGGGCTTCGGCGTTGGCACCCCCTATGTCGAGGATCTTGTCGTCCAGGCGGTCAACGCGCAGGGCGGCATCTATATCGAGGAATACGACAAGAAGATACCGATCAAGATATACGTCGTGGACACGGAGAGCGATCCGACAAAGGCGTCCGAGGTCACGCAGCAGCTCATCGAGAACGAGGGCGTGAACATGCTTCTGGCCCGCCACACGCCCAACACGGCGGTCCCTGTCTCCATCATGGCCGAAAAATTCGGGATACCGTGCGTGTCCAACGGCTGCCCGACGGCCCCCTGGAAGGACGCCGGCCCTTATGAATGGGTGTTCCACTCCTTCTGGGACATAGACGATGCCCTCGAGAACTTCGTCGGCATGTGGAAGGAGCTGGGCTACGGGCCCGGCGCCGTGGTAGGCTTCCTGTTCCCGAACGACTCCGACGGCCTCGCCTGGGCGGCAAAGGCGACCGCCCTGTGCGAAAGGGAGGGCTTCGTCATATCCGATCCCGGCCAATACCCCATAGGCAATCAGGACTGGACCCCCATCATCAACAAGTTCAAGGCCGACAAGGTGCAGATCATAGTGGGCGACGACGTGGCGCCGGACTTTACGTCGTTCTCGTCCCAGGCGAGCCAGCAGTCCCTGAAGTACGACCTTGTGACCATGGGGCGCGCCTTCCTGTTCCCGGCCGACGCCAATTCAAACCCGCCCGAGATCGCGGCTGGCCTGACGAACGAGGTCTGGTGGAGCCCCGCCTTCCCGTTCAAGTCGTCCCTCGACGGCATGACCTGCGCGGAGTTCGTGGAGAAATACGAGGAAAACCAGAAGACGCCCTGGGCGTCCAACCTAGGCGACAAGTATTCCGGCATGGAGATAGCGGTCGACGCGCTGACGCGGGCGGCCTCGCTTGACCCGGAGAAGATACGCGCCGCGCTTGCCGAAACGGACCTTGACACCCTCAGCGCGCACATCAAGTACGACCCGGAGACCCACGTCTCCGTCACGCCCATCGTGGCCGGACAGTGGAAGCTGAACGAGGCGGGCGACGGCGTCTACCTGACCGTCGTCTACAACGGGCGCTACCCCGAGATACCGACGGACGCGAAGCTCGAGCTCCCTGCGGACATGCTCAAAAGATAGCGCTGCACGAGGCCGGGCGCGGCCGTTCACAGGCCGCGCCCGAAACGCCTCAGGTTCATGCTCGCGCAGGCCTGCCTGAACTGTATGGGCGACAGGCCCGCCTCCTTCTTGAAAAGCCGGCAGAAATACGAGCCGTCGTTGAAGCCCATGCTCTCGGCTATCTCCGCCATCGAAAGCCCCGTATTCGCTATCATGCGCTTCGCCTCCTGCACGATGGCCTTCCTTATAACCTCGCCGGGCGTCAGCCCCGTCTGCCTTTTGACCTGGTCGCTGAGATAGCCCATCGAGACCCTGAGCTGCTCGGCGTAGTGGCGGACAGGCTTGCGCCTCTCGCTGGAATCCTTCGCCACAAGGCGCTGGAACTCGTCGCAGAGCGTGGAATATGCCTGTATGCGCGACTCGCTGCGGGCCGCGCCCTTGTGGAGCCTGAACAGGCGTATTATCAGTATGTTCAGGCAGGCCCTCAGTATCGACGCGTACTCCTCGTTCATCCTGGCATATTCGCCGTACATCGTCTCGATCAGGTCCATAAGTTCCAGGCGGGCGTCGGGCGTCAGGCCCACCGCGCCCCCTGCCATCTCCCTGATGAGGTTCATCTCCCACACCGCGTTCACGCTGAACGATGATTCGAGCAGGAATTCGTCCCCGAAGCGCAGCAGCGTGCCAGAGATCGCCGTGACCCCTTCCCAGTGATGGACCTGGCCGGGGCACATCACGAAAACCTTGTTCACGATGTTGTCGTATGACGCGCAGTCTATTATGTGGCGCCCGTCCGATTCCAGCACTATGGCTATCTCGTAGAAGGGATGCCTGTGCGGCTCGCGCGCGCCCCCATACGCCGCGGAGGCCGCAAGATCCTCCGTCATTTCGAATGCTATGCCCCTTTCAAGCAGCCCCTCGGAGTCAAGCACTGGTATTTCAGCTTTTGCGTTCATGCAATTTCCATTCGTCGCCGATTCTGCGGCGGAGACCTCGTGTATCCGTTAAAATCCGTTATTGTGCTTTATACCACATAATCGTCTTTTTAAATAATTTTTTTGTCCCGTGGCTGCATATTTGGTTGACTTTGCGCGAAATTGGCGTGATAATGTAACTATAGGCTGCGCGGCGCGTCAGGCTGCCTGCCCTACGGGCGCGGCGCGAACGCCGGGCGGCAGTCGCGCCCCGGTCGAATAGCCATAGATGCGGATTCGCGGACGGGCATGGATTCACGGCGGAAACTACAGGAGGGATAACATGTCATTAGCAGGCGCCTTCATCCTACCCCACCCTCCCCTGATAATGCCCGCCATAGGCAAGGGGCAGGAGCGCGCCATACAGAGCACCATCGACTCCTTCCGCACGGTGGCCGAATGCGTGGAGAGGCTGGCGCCGGACACGATAGTCGTGGCGACCCCCCACGGAATGATGTACCAGGACTACTTCCACATATCGCCTGGGCAGCGGGCCTCGGGGGACTTTCGCGGCTTCGGGGCGCGCAACGTCGGGCTGAGCGTGGAGTACGACCCCCTGTTCGTCGCGGCGCTGTCGGAAAACGCCGAAAGCGAAGGCATAGCCGCCGGCCCTCTGGGCGAAAAGGACCCCTCGCTCGACCACGGCACCCTCATACCCCTCATATTCATAAACGAGCGCTACAGGAGCTACAGGCTGGTCCGCATAGGCGTGTCCGGCCTGTCCTTCGCCGAGCATTACATGCTGGGGCGCTGCATCTCGCGGACTGCGGACGACCTGGGCAGGAGGCTCGTCCTGATCGGCAGCGGGGATCTCTCCCACAAGCTCAAGCGCGACGGGCCCTACGGCCTCTCCGCCGAGGGGCCTGAATTCGACAGGCGCATCACGGCGGCCATGGCAAGCGGCGACTTCCTGGAGTTCCTTTCGTTCGATCCCGCCTTCCTCGCGGGCGCCGCCGAATGCGGCCTGCGCTCCTTCATAATGCTGGCGGGCGCCCTCGACTCCATAGCGGTGGACGCAAAGCTGCTGTCCTACGAGGCCCCCTTCGGCGTCGGCTACGCCGCGGCCTCCTTCATCCCGGCCGGATTAGATCCCTCGCGGCGCTACCTCGACGCGCACAAGGAGAGCGAGCGCATCAGGATGCGGGAGATAAAGGAGAACGAGGACGAGTACGTGCGGCTGGCGCGCTATGCCATAGAGACGTGGATAAAGATGAAGAAGCGCCCGAAGGCGCCCCAGATAATGCCCAAGGAGATGCTTGACAGGCGCGCCGGCGTGTTCGTGTCGCTCAAGAAACAGGGCGCGCTGCGCGGCTGCATAGGCACCATAGAGCCCGTTACAGGCAGCATATCGGAGGAGATCATGCGCAACGCGCTTGACGCGGCGCTGCGGGACCCGCGCTTTGATCCCGTGAAGGAGGCGGAGCTCGACCAGCTGGTCTACAGCGTGGACGTCCTCTCGCCGCCGGAGCCCGCGGCCTCGAAGGACAGCCTGGACGCGGGGCGCTACGGCGTCATAGTGACGAGCGGGGCGAAGCGGGGGCTGCTGCTGCCCAAGCTCGACGGCGTGGACAGCGTGGAGCAGCAGATATCCATAGCCCTGCAGAAGGCGGGCATAAGCCCCGACGAAAGCTACGGGCTTCAGCGCTTCGAGGTGGTCCGCCACGTATGAGCGGGCCGAAATCCATGAACGGGCCAAAATCCAAGTGCGGCATATGCCCGCGCGGCTGCGACATCCCGGAAGGGGCCACGGGGTTCTGCCGCGCGCGGGCGAACGTGTCGGGGCGCGTAGTGTGCAAAAACTACGGCCTTTTGACCGCGCTCGCGCTCGATCCCATCGAAAAAAAGCCCCTCGCGCGCTTTATGCCGGGCAGCATGATCCTTTCCGCCGGCAGCTTCGGCTGCAATCTGCGCTGCCCCTTCTGCCAGAACCACTCGATATCCATGTCGGACGGCGAGGGCGCGCGCCTGGCCCGATACACGCCGGAGGCCCTGGCCCTGGTCCCCAGGGGCAACATCGGCCTCGCCTACACCTACAACGAGCCCTTGGTGGGCTACGAGTTCGTCATGAGCGCGGCCGCCGCCGTGCGCGGCGCCGGCCTTAAGAACGTCGTCGTCACCAACGGGTTCATACAAAAGGAGCCGCTGATAGGGCTGCTGCCGCTGATCGACGCCATGAACATCGACCTGAAGGGCTTTACGGAGGGCTTCTACAGCTGGGTGGGCGGCGGGCTCGCGGACGTCATGCGCAGCATAGAGCTCGCGGCGGCGCGCTGCCACGTCGAGGTGACGACGCTCATAATACCGGGCAGGAACGATTCCGAGGACGAGATGGCAAGGCTGGCCGGCTGGCTCGCGGGGATCGACAGGGGCATAGCCCTGC
>JAISXZ010000017.1 GCA_031270275.1 Eubacteriales Family XIII. Incertae Sedis bacterium
CAGCTTGTTACTAACCCACTCCAATTGAAACTGCTCACACGCCGCGCTAGTTTTGTCCAGATCGGGTTCTGGGGGCGATTTTGGCTCCCGGAGCGTACTGCTTGGTACGTGAGGAAGCCATTAATCGCAGCCAGGTTCCGAGATGGGCAAAAATGGCGTGGCGGGTGAGTAGTAACCACTAGCGGAACACCCTCGAGCAGCTGGGCTCCAGGAAGGCGACCGTGTACTTCTCCACGAGCATCGAGGGCTTATAGGACAGCTTGGCCTTGCGGAGGCCGGGCAGCCCCATGTCCTCCTCCCTGTTTATCCGCTTGACATCCTTTGCCGCATGCCTGCAAAATTCGTTGTTTATCGCCTGGTAGAGCCCCCGAAACTCGGTGTTCGCCTTCTCGACATGCACCGTCACCGTCTTTTTCCCGAGCCGCCCGCCTATGCTCAGGGCCTCTATGGCGCCGTCGATCCTTATGGCCCCCGTCAGGTAGCCGACCGTCTCGATGTTGCGGAACACGTCCCGCATGGCGCGCTCCTCCATGAGCAGCAGCTCCCTCTCGTGCGCGTTCGCCAGGTTCTTGCGCTCGTTGAACCTCTTTATGAAGTCCATGGCCTCGTCGGCCATGTCCGAACCCAGCGCCACGTATTCGTAGTCGTAGTTGTTGAGGAAGTAGTTCAGGTGGTTCTTCTTGGAATGGTAGTCCCTGCCCTTGAGGTCTATAAGGTCCTGCGTGTTGTAGACATAGTCGAAATTGGGCCTGTCGGCCTCGAAGCGCAGCCTTCCGGGAAACGCTGCGGCCAAGGGCTCCGTCATGTGGAAGGGCACCAGCATCATGCTGAATGGCTGGCCCTTCTCCTCGAAGGCCTTGCAGGCCCCGCAGACGCTCTCGGCCAGCCCGGCCGGCTCGTAGAAGCCCGTCCGCGTAAGGGGCGGGAACAGGAAGGGCAGATCCATCTCCGGCTCCAGGTTGTTCACCGCCGCTATGCAAAGGTAGTCGCCTATTATCCTCCAGCTGAACTTGTTGATCTCGCGCCACATGTAGAGCGACGTGAATGACATGCCGGAGGCCCTGTACTCGAAGCTGCCGAGAAACTCCTCCAGGATAGGCCGCGCCTCTATCGTTATCTCGTTCTCGAATATCCTCATCGTTTCATTATTTCACCAGGTTTGATATCTGCTTGAAGCCCGGCTGGCCGGCCCCCCCAAGCATCTCGAACAGCGCGGACTCGCAGCTCGTCTCGACCGCGCCCGCCGCCGCCATCCTGCGCAGGGCCGCCGCCGCGTCGAAGGCCCGCCTCGACGACACGCAGTCCGCCGCCACGAATACGCCAAAGCCCGCCGCCAGCAGGTCGAGCGCGGTCTGCATCACGCACACGTGGGCCTCGACCCCGCACAATATGACGCTTTCCCTGCCCGCGGCCGCGAGCCGTTGCCGGAACTCCTCCACGCCCATCGCGCTGAAGGCCGTCTTTTCGACAGGCGCGAAGTCCGCCGGGCCATCGCCCTCCGCCAGCCCCTCCGTAAGGGCGAGGGCCACGGGCCCGACGGTGGCGCCCAGCCCCTTCGTGTACTGCTGCGTAACTATCGCCGGCACGCCGAGCGTGCGGCAGCCCCTTATGAGCATCGCGGACGCCGCCGTCACCGCGTCCCCGCCGCCCATGGCGGGCATAAGCCTCTCCTGGATGTCTATGACGGCCAGCACGGCGTCCTCGCGCCTGAGCCTCTTGATCTCCGTATGTATCCTCATTCCCATTCTCCACATGCCCTGCCGACGACAACAACGCCGCAGGAAATCCACACAAGCCATTTGCCTAAAGGTGAATGAGGCACTACACCAGCATAATGAAGAACGACAAGTCAAAACCCCAAAGGAGTGAATCTTTAAAATGCTGTTCAATTCATGGGCCTTCGCGGCCTTCCTGCCCATAGCGTTCGTCCTGCACTGGGCGCTGCCGCACAGATGCCGCTGGGCGTTCCTGCTCGCGGCGAGCTACTTTTTCTACATGAGCTGGAACGTGAAGTACGTGGCCCTCATACTCGTGACCACGGCGGCATCGTATGCCTGCGCCCTGTGGATGGACTCGGGACGGAGGACGCGCGCGCAGAAAAGGCGCGGGCTTGCCGCGTGCATGTGCGTCTGCCTCGGGATACTGGCCCTGTTCAAGTATTCCGGCTTCGTCCTGCAGAACGCGGCCGCCGCGATGCGGCTCCTCTCGGTCCCGGCGCACGAGCACACGCTGGGGCTCCTGCTCCCTGTGGGGATCTCCTTCTACACCTTCCAGACGCTGGGCTACCTGATCGACGTCTACAGGGGGGAGCTTAGGGCCGAGCGGCATTTCGGGATCTACGCCCTCTACGTCTCCTACTTCCCGCAGCTCGTCGCCGGCCCGATAGAGAGGGCGGGGAACCTCATCCCAAGGCTCAGGGCGGAGCGGCGCTTCAGCGGGCCGGAGGCGGCCTACGGTCTGCGGCTGATGGCGGTCGGCTATTTCAAGAAGATGGTGGTCGCGGCCTCGATGGCGAAATACGTCGATCTGGTCTACGGCGACGCGGGCGCCTACACGGGCTTCCCGCTCCTGCTCGCGACGGGCTTCTTCGCGTTCCAGATATACGGCGATTTCTCGGGGTATTCGGACATAGCGCGCGGCGCGTCGAGGCTCATGGGCGTGGACATCATGCAGAACTTCGACGCCCCCTACCTGTCGCGGTCCTTCAGGGAGTTCTGGTCCAGGTGGCACGTGTCGCTGTCCACGTGGTTCCGCGACTACGTCTACATCCCGCTCGGCGGGAGCAGATGCGGCAGGTGGAGGTACCGGCGCAACGTCATGGCGACCTTCCTTCTCAGCGGCCTCTGGCACGGCGCGGGCTGGACCTTCGTCGCATGGGGGGGCCTGCACGGGATATACCTGGCGGCCGAGGACGCCCTCGGGAGGCTTCTGCCGGCCCCGCCCCGGGAAGCGCGCGGGGCCGCGGCCCTGGCCGCCGCGTCCGGCCGCGTGCTGCTGACCTTCCTGCTGGCCTGCTTCGCATGGGTCTTCTTCAGGGCGCGGGGCATGGGCGAGGCCGCCTACGTCGTCTCGCATATGTTCGAGGGGATATCGTCGCCGGCGGCCTACGTCTCGCAGGGGCTCGCCGCGATGGGCATGTACGAGGTCCTGCTGCTGTACCTTGCCATACAGCTGGCGCTGCTCGCCCTGTACGACATTCTCTCGCGGAGGGGCGACCTTCTCGAAAAGGCGGGGCGCCTTGGCCTGCCCGCGCAGTGCGCCGTGCATGTGGCCGGCCTGCTTCTGATACTGCTGCTTTCGGACAAGGGGATGCCGGCGGAGTTCATCTATTTTCAGTTTTAGGGGGGGTACAGGCTTGGCGGATATTTATGGCGTTCTGAGGTTCCTGCTCAAGCTGGCGATGCTGCTGTGCCTTACAGCCGCCGCCCTGCTGCTGGTAAACGGCATCTATGCCGAGCCTATGCGGATCAACAACGACAGCGAAAAATTTCGCGCGATTGGGGAAGACGATCTTTTTTCGGTCGTGAATACGGGGAACTCGCACACGCAGCTCGGCATAGACTACGGCGTCATCGACAGCGACGCGAAGATGTTCAACTTCGCCATGTCGGCGCAGAGCCTGTACTACGACTGGAAGCTATTAGAAAAATATGAAAAAAATCTCATGGGGGGGGGGCATTGCGCTCATCCACCTATCGCTTTCCTCTTTTACAGGCGATGAGCATTTGGAAAAGGACTACAGGGCAAAAGTCCTGAGATATTACGGTGTTTTGGACTCTATGGATATTGACGGCGACGGTATAGGCCCTGTCGGGAAACTTTTTGTAGGCAGCATTCCGGTATTGTTTGCAAATGACAGGCTGGTGAGCGTCCCGATAGCCGCTTTAAGGAAGGCGGAAAACGCCGAAAACAGCGCAACGCTGACAAGCGGCTGGGATTCGGACAGGAAGCCGGCAGAGCAAACCGGCTGGCAGGAAGTGTCCGACAGAAAACTGTTTGCGTTGGAGCGCATTATAGAGCTCTGCCAGAGCAAAAACGTCACGCCGGTGCTGTTTACCGTGCCGTACACAAGTTACTATACACAAGGGGTGCCTGAAGAAAAAAACAATGAATTTTACAGGATCGTCGAAGAAATGGTTCTGAAATACGGCGTGAAATACTATGATTACTCAAGGGATCCCAGATTTGCCGACAGGCCGGAGCTGTTCAGGGATTATGACCACCTGAACAAATACGGCGCCGCAGCGTTTACGGCCATCCTGTTTGAGGAATTGGAGGAACTGAGACCATACACGAAGGCGTAGGAACTGTTAAAAAACAACCTGCACATTTGGCTTGCCCTTTTGCGCCCCGGCTGCGTTGCCGGAACCCTTGAATACTACAAGTATTCGCGGAACCCGGCGCCTTGCCGGGACACAAAATTGCTGCGCC
>JAISXZ010000024.1 GCA_031270275.1 Eubacteriales Family XIII. Incertae Sedis bacterium
GTGTGCAGTCGGCGCAGCAATTTTGTGTCCCGGCAAGGCGCCGGGTTCCGCGAATACTTGTAGTATTCAAGGGTTCCGGCAACGCAGCCGGGGCGCAAAAGGGCAAGCCAAATGTGCAGATTATTTTTTAACAGTTCCTTAGGGAGGGCATGATCATGTACAGGGCGGCGATCATAGTGGCCAGCGACTCGTCATCGGCAGGGGAAAGGGAGGATCTTTCGGGCCCGGCCATAGCGGAGATCGT
The DNA here is from genome assembly GCA_031270275.1 of Eubacteriales Family XIII. Incertae Sedis bacterium. Classification (GTDB taxonomy): domain Bacteria; phylum Bacillota; class Clostridia; order Peptostreptococcales; family Anaerovoracaceae; genus JAISXZ01. The sequence goes on from JAISXZ010000024.1 coordinate 245, forward strand.
CAGGGGCTACGGGAACTTCACGGCAGGGGAGCCCATGGTGATACCCGACGAGCGCGAGAAGCTGGCCCGCGCCATGGTTCGCTTGGCCGACACGGAAGGGTTCGACCTGATACTCACCACGGGCGGCACCGGCTTCTCGAAGCGCGACGTGACGCCCGAGGCCACGCTGGACGTGATAGAGAGGCGCGCGCCGGGGATACCCGAGGCCATGCGCCGCATATCGCTCGAGATAACGCCCAGGGCGATGCTTTCGCGCGCGGAGGCGGGCATCAGGGGCGGCTGCCTCATAGTCAACCTGCCTGGGAGCCCGAAGGCCGTGCGGGAGACGCTGGGCTATATAATGCCTTCGCTGGAGCATGGGCTGGATATATTGCAGGGCCGCGACTCGAATTGCGCCCGGTAAGGTTACTGCTTGGCTGGCGCGCCCGACAGGCAGTTTCAATTTTAGCCTGCTGCTCCTGATCGGAACGGCCATCAATCCGCAGGCGCGGCGGGTTCGCCCGGCTCGGAGCCGATCAGGCTGAACCTTACCACCATGCGCTTGTTGGCGACGCCTATCGGCGTGCAGGTGATCAGCGTGCAGGACTCGATGCCCTGGTTTGTTATCACGCTCCAGTCCGTGGGCTCGATCTCCTTCCTGTCCAGGTATTCGTAGGCGTAGGTCTCGCCGCCGTAGACGAGATAGAGCGGATCGCCCTCGCCGACCCTGTCCAAGTAGTAAAACTGCTTGCGCGAGCGGTGGCCCGCTATGCTGACGTTGCCGCCCTCGCTCCCCGGCATGTTGGAATACTCGAAAAGCCCCGGCCCGCGCGCGAGGTCGTCGCGGGAGGTGCCGTCGCTGACGGCCAGGTCCAGGTCCAGCGCGGGGAGGATCAGCCGCATGGCGCCGTCCGCGTAGCCCGCCCTTTTGCCCGTGACGTAGAGCAGGCCGTCCAGGTCCGAGTCGGCGGGCATCTCGACATAGGTTATGTCGGCGTTCTCCACCTCGTCGCCCTGTATCCAGTCCCTGCCTATCAGGGAATCGATGAAGCGGTCTATGGGGTTGTCGGGGCGGTAGGGGCGGGTCAGCTCGAAGGCCAGGACCGCGGCCAGCAGCACTATGAGGGCGAGCAGCAGGGGCCGCAGCCCGGATCTCTTCGGGAGGGCGCTGGCCTCGTTCAGGGGCCGGTATCTCCGTATTTGAAGAAAGGAGGCGCGAGGGCGCCCCCTTTCCTGGCTGATTGCCGTCCGGTATCCGATTTTTCGCATATGTCCCTATCGCGCGGCGGCGCGCCTCTTTCTGTCGCGCAGGCTTAGCGCGGCGTAGAGCGCGACGAGGGCCGCGAGGGCTATCGCCGCAGGGGTCGCGTAGGTCAGCAGGCCGCCGGTCTGCGGGAGCGCGAGCGGCGTGTTGGGGTCGGCTATTATCACGAGCTCGGGATCCTCGGGGCCGTCCAGCAGCGTTGCCATAGGCGTGCCCTCATCCTCTATGTCCGCTATCTGGCCGTCGTCCAGGGGCGGCAGGCTTTCGCCTATGGTTCCGCCGCCCGAGCCGCCTCCGCCGCCTCCGCCGCCGCCGTCTCCGCCACCCAAAGGCGGATCCTCCTGCGTGGCCGTGAATATCCAGTCAACGGCGCAGAGGGCGTTGAAATAGCTGTTGCCGAGGCTTTCGGATACCTTTAGGCTCAGCTCTATGTCGCCGTAGCCGCCCGGCGCCAGCGTGCCAAGCGCGGCGCCGGCGCCGTAGAGCGCCGATTCCGGGGCGCCGGCTTCAGCGGTCCCGCCAAGTGTCCCGCTGTAGATTTCCGCGCCCTTGTACGTCACGGCCACGCCGATGTTCTCGAGAAGCGCGTCCATTGCGGCCTTGTCGCCGAAGGCGTCCTTTACGGCCGCTATGCTGGCGCGCGCCCCGTCGGAGAGCTTTTCGTCCGCCTCCCCGCCCTCGATGGGCAGGGCCTCCGCCCGCAGATAGAAGTAGGCCTCGCTGGCGCCCCTATTCCCCAGGCGCACCCTGACGGTCCTTTCGTCGCCGGGGACCAACTCCTTAGTCACGTCGCCGAACAGATCGTTCAGGCCGGCGCCGTAGGACTGCACAGGCAGCTCGTAGCCCCAGTAGTCGCCGGGACCGGCCTCCCTGCTGAAGCTGACCGCCCCGTCCGCCGCCGCGAACGAGCCGCAGGGGCCGATCATGGCCGTCACGGCCCCCAGCAGCACGGCGGCGGCGATCCTTCCATATTTTTTCATTTTGCCTCCTGATCCGCCGCCTCCGCGCGGCCATTGCGCCTGCGGCATGTGCCACAGGGGGCCGCCGAAGGCGGCGGCCCTTGTCGCTGCGGGCGGCCAGGGGCCGCCCGCCGTGGGGACTACTCGGCGACGGTGTCGAACAGCGCCTTGAGATCGTCTATGTCGGTTGCGGTGTTGTTCTCGGACTGCGCCGCGTAGGCGGTCAGGGTCAAAGTGATCTCATAGCCCGAAAGCGTGTTGTCAACGGTCTCAAACGGTATCGTGACGCTCTCGAAGATGTTGGGGGTCGGATCTCCGGCCGGCAGGGCGTAGAGCGCGCCGGTGGCATCGACGAGATAATAGGTGCCTGTAATGGCGCCGTCGACCACGGCCGTCTCCGTGCCTACCCACTTCGCATACTCGTTGGACCCAAGGTCGTCGCCGCCGACGGTGGCGAGGATCGCGGCTATCTGGGTCTTGACTTCATCACTCAGCTCATCGTAGTCAACCTCAGCGCCGTCTGCGGATTTCACCGTGATGCTGCCATCGACGTAGACGTAGACGGGGATGTCGCCGCTGTTTACAACATAGGGCTCTTTGCCAAGCGTGGCGCCGGGGACGACCTCGCCGAAGTCGATGCCGGAGAACGCGCCGTCCTTGTAGGTGTATCCCTCAATCTGATCTTCGGCGTCGTAGCTATCGCCTATCTGCTGGGCGCCACTCGAGCCGTCCGATTCCCAGAGCTGGATCTCCGCGTTGTCCAGGGTCACGACGTTGGTCGCGGGGCCGGAATCGTCGGAGAAGAACATGAGCGTGCCGCCGATGGCGAGGGACAGGGACAGGGCCGCAGCCAGGATCCCGAGCAGGAGCTTTGTCTTTAGTGTCTTTGTGAGTGTCATTTCCTTTTCCTCCGTCTGTCTGTTCGCCGCCCGGCGCCCGCGCCGGGCGGCTCCGATTGAAATATCCGTTAAGTACCGCAATTGTGCCGGCCCAAAGCCCTTGGGAAGGGGCCACGCCATCCGTCCCGCGACGGAGGGGGAAGCCGCGCTGCCGCCTGGCCTAGGGCAGCCCTACGGCGTTATTCTTCCGGCTCCTCGCCCGGCTCCCCGCCGGCTGTCGGATCCGTGAACAGAACGAAAGCATCTTCCGCGTTGGCTGGATCGCCGCTAAGGTAGTCCGACTGGATCAGCTCGCCGTAGACTACTATATTCAAGGACTCGTTCGTAACGTCCTCCGTCACCTCGCCGCTCAGCGTTACCTCGGTGAAAAGGGGCGCTGTGGTGGCGGCATCACCTTCCACAGCAAGCACGGAATTGTAGTAATACTTGCCGTCATCGCCAAGGGTCCACTGGCTGTCGCCAGTGCCGAGGTTGTACTCGACGATCCAATTCTCGGAAATTTCGACCGTCAGGCGGACATATGCGGGGTTATTGCCGGTGTTCGTGATCCTGGGCGCCTTCTGCACGCTCTGGCCGGGTATGATATCGGCAGGCTCGCCTTCGCCCCCCTCCCAGTCGATGAAGTCCGGCTCACTATCGTCGCCATTTTCAAGCAGCTCGCCTTCCACATCCCCGAGCGCGAAGGTGTTGGTAGCCGTATCCGTCTTGTCCTGCAGATACGCCAGGGTCCCGCCAACGGCCAGGGCCGCCACCAGCGCTATCGCCGTTCCAAACAGCAGTGCCTTCTTTTTCATTGCCTTGTCCCTCCCTTTCCAGTTCTTGCATGCTTTCGCTACGGTTGATTTGGGGCGGCGGCGAGCGCGCATTCGCCGCATCCATGCCCTATGGGAAGTGTTCAAAGATAGCCCGGACATCCTGTCTGGACGTCCCGCCTGGACATCCTGCCTGTCCAGCCTATTTCCGAACACTTCCTTCTGCTCAAGGCCCTTCCTGCGCGTCCTCGCCTCCGGCGGAGGCAGGCGCGGTATCCGCCTTCTTTCCGCCTTTGGCCGACGCCAGCAGGGCCGGGACAGCAAACAGAGCTATCAGTATGGCCGCCAGCACCGCCCCCGCCGCGAAACCCTTGCGCGTGGGCAGGTTCATTATCGCGTAGCCCGCCTGCGGCACGTGGAACACGGCTTTCCCTATGAGGCTTCCAAAGGGTACGGGGGCTATGTCGGGCGCGTTGTTCGCGTCGCCCTTCGTCTGGAACTCCCGCGCCTCGGGGTCTATGCCCACGACCCTGTGCGTGACCACCATGTCCTCGGTCAGGTTGTAGGCTATGGCGTCGCCGACCGCTATCTCGCCGGGCGCCGCCCTGGTGTCTATGAAGACCAGGCCCCCCACATGGTAGGCGGGCTCCATGCTTCCGCTTAATATCGCCATGGGCTGGATCCCGAACAGCTTCGCCGCCGCGACAGAGCCGGCCGCCGCTATTATCACGATCAGGATCAGCGTCCCTATGGCGCCGCAAACCTTGGCCGCCGTCATTGCAGCAGAGTTATCGTGCAGGCGCCTGGTATGGGCGTCGTCAGGAAGAACTGGCCGCCGCCTGCCACCGTTCCGATCTGCCCGTCGTTCTTCGGTTTCGGACTGAAGCCATATTTCGTGAGATCCTCAATGCTCACCACATCGCCTTTTATGAGCGCCTTCACGACAGTTTTTAGGTTGGCGCCGCTGCCCTGCTTAAAGGTCACTTGCACCGCATCCGAGTCTGTCGCCAGATTGGGCGGGGTGGGGCTGTGGGTGAAGCTGTTTAGCGCCACCACCGTGTCGCTCAGGTAGCTGTCGTAGGTCTTTGCGTTGCTGAATGCCACCTTGAAGCCGGCGTCGTAGTTGGCCGTCGTCAGGTTTATCGTCGCGCTGTCGCCGTCCTTGGCCACGGCGCCTGAATAATCGCCGGTGCCAGCAGTTGTAACCGTTATGTCCTCAAGCCCGTAGCGGATGACGTCGGCCTCGGATATCCTGTAGCTGTAGCCCAGCTCCAGGCCGCTGAAGCTGGTTTCAAGCGTCGCTTCGGTGCCGTCGGGCGCGAATTCAAGGTACTTCGCCTGCGTCCCGACGACCTCGCCGCCCCTGAGCTTCTCCAGCCTGAACACGAAGATCGGGTTGCCCTGCGAGTAGCGGGCGTCGCCCAGGCCTATGGTCTTGCTCACGGCTATGCTGCCGTAGAGCTTCTTGTTGTATATGTCGAGGGCGAGCCCGTTCGGCCTCGCGTAGGCCAGCTGGCCGCCGTCCGCCTCGTTCCATATCACCTCTGCGATCTTCGGGTTGTAGCTGCTGCCTGTCGTCCTGAAACGCACGGCGGGCAGGGGCGCGTAGCCGGGGAGCGCGCTTTCCTGGAGCAGGTATTCCGTGTCGGCCTTTAGCGGATTCGTCTTCCAGAAGGTGGCGTAGGGGTTGTTTATCTCGAAGGAGCCGTCCGGCGCTTTCGTCGTCAGGGTCGTCACGAGGTTATTCGACTCGACAGAACCCTCGTAGAGTTTGAATTCCGCCCCCACTATGGCGCTTGCCTTGCTCGGGTACTCGTGCTTGTACACGATGATCGGGTGCCGCGTGTAGTTGACGCAGAACAGGCTGTCGCCGCCTTCGTACTGGATCCAGCCGCTGTCCTTGCCGGCCACCATGCTGTCGGCGCCCAGGCCGGCGCCCAGATAGGCCGTGGAATATATCTCCTCCTCGCCGCCGGCCGGCTTGGGCCGCTCTACGACGCGCACCCACTTCTCGGCGCCTTTATCTATGTCCAGCGTGAAGCTTTCGCCGTTCCCTATGTTTTTCGAGGATTTGGTGACGTAGCCCGGCAGATCCGCGCCAAGGCTCGTGGGCAGTTCGCTTTCATTCTTGCCGCCGTCGGCCGTGTACACGTCGAATTCGAATTGGCCCGTATTGTCGAGCGGGCTCTCCTCCGCGAACTTGAACACGTTCAGCTTGTCGGGCTCTATGGACGGCAGATTGAACTTGATCTTGCAGTTGGAGCCGGTGGGGTTGCGCTCCATGTAGAACAACTGCAGTTTATGCGAGCTAAAGTCTTTGAAGCTGTCCGAGAAATCTTGGCTGACCACCGTTGAGAATAGCTGGCTGATCGAGCCGGTATTGGCGCTCGAGCCCCCCGTGTAATAGGGAGTGCCGGCAGTCAGAGCCCTTCTTGCGGCAGTAGATCCTTCGACCAATGTCCTTACCGTTTTTGTGCTGAAGTTTATCGTCCCGCTTTGCTTGTCGTGTATGCCGCCGAGGTCCAACACGAGCCTGCCGTCCAGATACACCCATAGGTCGTCGTCGCCCTGGAACTCAAAGACCATGTCCTTCCCGCCCACTTCGCCGTCCTTCGGCATTACAAAGTCGATCTCCATGCTCATGCCAAAATTGTAGCTGTCAGGATTCGTGTTCGCGGCAAAGCCGTTTGTATTGAACGGGAAAAAGCCGTTGTTTGTGTCATCCTCCACCCTTCCCAGCGCCTTGTTGTTGCCGTCGTTGGCGCCGTCCAGATACACGCGCTCCCTGCTGCTGTCGAAGGAATAGTATCCGTCGGCGCCCTTTACGAAGGGCATCTGGCGGTTCGGATACGCCTGTATCATGCCGGGGTTGCTCCCGGCGGCCGTTATCCGCTGCGTCCCATTTTTCTCATTGGAGGCGTCCTTGGCGCCATATATCCAGACCTTATTTGCGCTCAGCTTGTCGCTGTCGATAGCGGGGAACAGGCGAAGGCCGTTCATCGTCGCAAAATTGATTTCAAAGGCGCCGTTGTCGCCCAGCGAGGGCTTCGCGATCCCCTGGGTAATGCCCCCGGCAAAGTCGCTAGCATCCACTCTGTTCTGATGCCCGTGCCTGTTGTTCGCATTGTTCCCGGTGTCGTCGTTCGCAGTGCCGTTGAAATTCTGCCAGACATTGCTGGGAGTGGAGACGACCTGGGGCTGGTTGAACAGGAAATAGCGCTTTATCGAATAGCTGTCGTAATTGAAATCCGTTGTCGAGTTCGCGTTATAGGATGTGTTGACCAGCATGGCCGGCGTATTGAAGTTGTCGTAGGACGTGCTGAAGCGGTTGTTTCCGGAACGAGGGTTCTTCGTCCTATCGCTTGATCCGCTCACGAGCGTCCCCATATAGTCGTACAGATTGACCGGGAAGTGGCGTATATTGTCGTCTCCCTCGGCGCCGTAGACCTCCGAGGCGCCCATCGACGCCAAGGCCGATTTCAGGGCAGTCCCCGCCGTTTTCGCCGCAGCCGCCTGGGGGGCGGGCAGGGCGCCCGTGCTCTCTATGGCCTTCGCCGAGCTCACGTCGCGCACCTTTATCTCGAGCGCCGCCAGGGGCTTCGCCTCGATGTTTTCGTTGAGCTCGTCCGAATACACGGCGAGGACTTCCTTGGATTCGCTCAGGGAGCCTTCCGTCGCGACGGGGCCCGCCTCGGCCTGTCCGCCTATGGCTGCGGCCTCGGCGTCTTCGGCGCCCTTATCGGCGGGGTCTGCGCCCTCGCCGGCTGCGGGGCTGTCGCCGTTCGCGGGGGCTTCGCTGTCTGCGGGGCTGTCGCCGCTCGCGGGGCCTTCGCTTTCTGCGGGGCTGTCGTCGCTGGCCGGGCCTTCGCTTTCTACGGGGCTATCGTCGCTGGCCGGGCCTTCGCCGGCTGCGGTGCCATCGCCGCTGGCCGCGCCTTCGCCGGCTGCGGGGCTGTCGCCGCTCGCGGGGCTGTCCGCCACGGAGTCGCCCGCGTAGGCCGTCGCCACGAAGAAGGGCTTAAGAACCGAGATCAGCGAGGATTCGGATTCCTGCCCGCCGGAGGGCGCGGGGCTGTCGCCGCCTGCGGGGGCTTCGCTGTCTGCGGGGCTATCGTTGCTCGCGGGGGCCTCGCCGGCTGCGGGGCTGTCGCTGTCCGCGGGGGCCTCGCCGTCTGCGGGGCTGTCGCTGTCCGCGGGGGCTTCGCCGGCTGCGGGGCTGTCGCTGTCCGGGGCCTCGTCATTCACGGCTTCGCCCGGCTCATCCAGGGAGCCGCCCTCGCCAATGCCTTCCTCTATAGAGGGCGCGTCCTGCTCGGCGGGGATTTCCTCCAGGGCCTCCGGCGTCTCCCCTGTCTCGACGGGAATCAGCACTTCCTCGAAACTCACCAGGGAGGCGCCCAGCGCCTCGCCGTCCTCGTCGGCCTCTATATGCACCTGGAATTCCTCGCCGCCCTTGCTGGACAGTATCACGCTGATCAGGCCGCTGTCCCCGGACTTCACCACGTAGGCGAATGAGGACTGCGCCAGCAGCGCCGCTATCTCGTCGTCGCTGGGGCTGTCCTCCGGCGAGGGCATGAGGCGCGCCGAATAGACGACATCCAGCAGATACCAGCTGCCGTCCCTGTACGTCTTAAGGAATTCCTCGCGGGCCGTCTCCGTCTCGAAGGGGAGCTGGACTGTCTCCGGGTCGAACAGATTGCCGTAGTACAGGGCGTTTCTGTATCTCGCCTCGAAGTCCCATAGGCTGTAGTACAGCAGGACGCCGCCATCCTCCATGATCGTGCCGTTCGGGATGTCCGCGTACAGCTCCCTCATGCTTGGGCCGCTCTCCTGCGCGGCGTCCTCGGCCGCGTTGGCCGGAGCCTGTATTCCCGGCGCCAGCAGGGGCAGGTTCGACAGCATGGCTATCGCCACCAGCACGGCCAGCATCCTCTTGGCCCTCTTGACATTCATCAGCTTCCGCATCTTGTTTACCTCCCGTTTAGGAAACGTCTTAGGAAAGGTCCGGTTCCATCCCCGCCCTGGCCGGCCTTTTCGCCCGGCATTCGGGGCCGTTCCGCCTGCGCGAAGAATCATACTTGTCCGCACAGCAATAAATTGTAAGAATCGGCCCCAAAAAACAAAAAAATCCCAAGAACGATTTCCATTCTTGGGCGGAAAAGCAAGCGCGGATAAGTATACTCATCCGCGCCGCGTGTCGTGCTGTCTATGAAGCGGCTTCCGGGCCTCCTGCCTGCCGGTCAGGCCCCGCGCATGTCGGCGGCCCTCCCGCTGTTCCTGCCGTCCCGTCGCCCCGCTGTTCCTGCCGGCGGTGGGCGCTAAACGTGCCGTCCGCCGCGTGCGCCTCCTTCGCGAGGCGCCTCGATCCCTGTGGTAGCCGCAGCTTTCACGTCCATTATACAACAAAACGGTCACAGTTTGGTAACATTTTAAAAAAACTTTGATTTTTTTAAAATATGCCTCCCCGACCATATTCCTGACGGAATCCCAGCCCGCCCGAAAGGCGGCAGGACGGGCGGCGGCGGGCGGGCGACGGGGCGGCGGGCGACATTTCCCCGCGCACATAGACCTTGACAAAACCCGTGCGATATCTTAAACTGATATCAGGGATGTTGAACGAGTATCTCAAGGAACTGTTAAAAAATAACCTGCACATTTGGCTTGCCCTTTTGCGCCCCGGCTGCGTTGCCGGAACCCGT
>JAISXZ010000054.1 GCA_031270275.1 Eubacteriales Family XIII. Incertae Sedis bacterium
CCCCCTTCCCGTCCTGGGGGTGTTCAGGCCGCGCAGGCGGCCGCCGAAGGGGGCGATGAGCCCCCTAACGGAAGCGGGAAACGCAGTTTCCCGCTTGCAGTACGCTCCGGGGGCCAAAACCGCCCCCAGACAATCAGGCGAAGGTGTCCTCCTTCCAGTCATGGACCGCCTGCGGATCCCAGGTGCCGTTAAGGTAGTCCCTGAAGGTCCTTATGAGGGTCGGGGGATCGTCTATGTAGTACGAGCGCGCTATCCGCCCGTCGCTGTCGAAGTCCGCGCCGTCCCACCAGACGGCCATCTTTATCCTGTCGTAGTCCCCTATCCGGGCGAGCATGTCCTCCACCCAGCGCTGCTTGTCGCCGCCCACTCTGGCGCTCGCGAACTCCGTTATCATCAGCGGCTTGCCGTATCTCTCCACATAGGAGCGGTAGAGCCCGTCGTAGAGCTCCGCAAAGCTGCTCCACGACTCGCCCTGGTAATAGCTGCCCGTGTTGTACAGGGTCATGCCGACGACGTCGACGTACTCGTCGCCGGGATAGTACATGAGCTCGTCGTTCCAGCTGAAATCCGGGAAGGACTTGCCGTTGGGGTTCCATACCCATATGACGTTGTCCGCGCCCGCGTCCTCGAAGAAGCTGTAGACGTACCTGTAGAACTCGACGAATATCCTCGGATCGCGCGAGGTGTTGTAGCCCGAATACGCGCACCAGTCGCCGTTCATCTCGTTCCCCAGCCGGAACAGCACGGGATGGCCGAATTCCGCCACCGTCCTCGCGTAATTGCGCAGAAACTCGTCATATACGCCGTTCAGCGCCTGGTAGACCATGTTGGCCTGGCCCGTCGGCAGGGCGTAGGTCTGCAGCGTCAGCTCCAGCGTCCGCCCCTCCTCATGCGCGTTCGCAAGGCGCAGCTCCAGATCCGCGTGCCTGGACGCGTTCTCGAAGTTGGTATAGTTCAGTATGACGGGAAAGTTGAATTCCAGGACCTTCTCCAGGTAGCGCAGATCCTGGAACTCGTGCGGGGCCTTGGGCTCGTAGATGCCCCAGGAGAGGCCGCTTTCCTCCCCGAAATACTGCTCGAACCAAGCCTTGGTTTCGGGGTTCCAGCCGCGCGCGAAGGCGCTCGTGGCGGTCGCCTTCCTTATGTAGGCGGGGCCCGTCTTGTCGATGAACGTGAGCCCTTCCGCCAGATAGGCGTAGCCGCCGGCCTCGTGTATCGGCACGGCCGAGCTGAGCATTATCGTGAGCATCTCGCCGCTGTCCCTGTAGACGTCAAGGCAGGCGTAGTAATTTTTGTCGTTCTCCACCCGCGCGAGGCGGCCCCTGCTCCATAAGGTGACGTGGACGCTGTGCCCGCCTATCTCCTGCGTCCCCTCGTACTCCAGGCGGTGGTCGGACCAGTTATTCAGGAAGCCGTTTGAATAGGCCCGGTAGGACTCGCCCGAAATGCCGTCCAAGGCCTGGCTGAATATCTCTATGCGCTTGTCGGGGCCCTCCAGGGCGGCGCGGACGCCGGCCATGTCCATGTCCGCGTCCATCCCCCTGTCCACGAGCAGGCTGTACCCGTCCGTATAGTTGACGAAGCGGCTGTATTCCCCCTCGTCGTACATCGTGAACACCCCATCGGGCACGGATTCGCCGTCGGCCGCGAAACCGCCGGCGCCGCCCGCCGCCACGAACAGGCAGGCCGCTATCGCAGCCGAGGCCAAAGCCCTGACCAGGCCGTGCTTCCCCCCGCGCCGCAGCGTTTCCCTAGCTCTCAATGCCTACCCTCGCCTCGACGCCCTCGTTGTAGTAATGCTTTATCTCCGTCATCTCGGTTATCAGATCCGCCAGCTCCAGTATCTCCTTGGGCGCGTAGCGGCCGGTGATCACCACCTCCGTGCGCGCGCCACGCTTGGCCAGCACGGCAAGCGCCTCATCGACGGAGATCATCTTGAAGAACATGGCCGTATTAAGCTCATCGAACACGACCACGTCGTAATCCCCCGACGCAAGGACTTCCTCCATCCTGTGCAGGCCCGCCCTCGCCCGCCCGATGTCGCCGTCGGAGGGCTTGTCATAGACGAAATCGACGTCGCCGAACTGCTCTATCGTGAGCTTATCGAAATATTCGGCCGCCTTCAGCTCGCTGTACGATTTGCCCTTCATGAACTGGCCGAAATACACCCTGTTTCCGGCGCACAGAGCCCTCAAGGCCAGCCCGAGCGCCGCAGTGGTCTTCCCCTTGCCGTTTCCGGTATAGACCTGGACGTAAGCGTTTTCAAGCATCCCCGCATCCCCCTTTCATACAGCCGTTTCGCCGCCGCAGCCATGGCTGCGGCACAGCGCCCCATGCGGCCATTGTACCACAAAAAAGTCCGATCCACAAGCCCCCTTGCGCAAGAGATCCCCTTGCGCAAGAGACAGAATAGAGCTGTCCCCATTCTGTCCGAAAAAGAAAGCGGGGCGGGGGGCGGCTGGATGCCGGCCCCCGCCCCGCATTTGCGGAGGGGATCTGTGCCAGAAAGGTATTCGCCCTGGAATGGCGTCTGTGTGCAGGGGCGGCCTGCGGCCGCCCCTGCGGCCTGTCGTATCTTCGATCTGTCCTGCCTGCGATCCGTCCCGCGCCGGCCCTACCGGCTGAGCGCGATCACGAAGCGCTGGATCATCGCGGCGACCTCGGCGCGGGTGGCCTCGCCCCTGGGGTCGAGGGTCCCGTCGTCGCGCCC
>JAISXZ010000056.1 GCA_031270275.1 Eubacteriales Family XIII. Incertae Sedis bacterium
GGGCGCGACGACGGGACCCTCGACCCCAGGGGCGAGGCCACCCGCGCCGAGGTCGCCGCGATGATCCAGCGCTTCGTGATCGCGCTCAGCCGGTAGGGCCGGCGCGGGACGGATCGCAGATACGACAGCCTGCGGGGGCGGCGATACCGCCGCCCGGCGCGGGACGGATCGCAGGCAGGACAGATCGAAGATACGACAGGCCGCAGGGGCGGCCGCAGGCCGCCTGCTGCACACAGACGCCATTCCAGGGCGAATACCTTTCTGGCACAGATCCCCTCCGCAAATGCGGGGCGGGGGCCGGCTTCCAGCCGCCCCCCGCCCCGCTTTCTTTTTTGCGCAAGGGGGCCACCCCCCGCCTTTCCCAGGTCCCGCCCGCGCCATTTTCGCACAGGCTGCCCGCGCCATTTTCGCGGGGCGCACTTGATTTTTTCGCAGTTTTGGGGTATGCTGGCAGTAGCAAGGGCATTTTTGAACGACGAAACACAGAAAGGGCTGATCATCATGAATCTCGCGAAAGTCCCCGCGGGCCGCAGGCCGCGCCGCCCCGCGCCGCCCGGCGCCCGCGCGGGGGCCGGGGCGTGACCGCTCTGCCGCTCGCGCTCCTGCCTGTCATATGGCTTTTCGTGTCCCTCTGCGTAATGCGGCTTCCGGGGCATGTGGCCTGCCCCGCCGCCCTGCTCGTCTGCATCCTGCCCGCCTCGCTCGCCTGGGGCATGGACGCGGGCGAGGTAGCCTCGGCCGTGGCGGAGGGCGTCGCCTTCGCGCTGTGGCCCATAATCTTCGTTATAGTGGCGGCGCTCATACTGTACAGGTATTCCCTGCTCACGGGCGGCATGGAGACCATAAAGAGGATGCTCACCGGGGCCTCCGAGGATCGCAGGGTGCTGACGCTCGTCCTCGCCTGGGGCTTCGGCGGCTTTCTCGAGGGGATCGCGGGCTTCGGCACGCCCGGGGTGATCCCCGGCAGCGTCATGATCGCGCTCGGCTTCCCCCCGCTGTTCGCCATGACGGCCTGCCTGGTGGCGAACAGCGCGCCGACGGCCTTCGCAACGCTCGGCGTTCCGACGCTTACCCTGTCCGACGTAACGGGGCTTGGCGTTATGGATGTGGGCGGCGCCGCCGCGCTGCAGCTCATGGCGCCCTGCGTGGCCGTGCCGTTTTTCCTCGTCATCGCGGCCGGAGGGTCGCCGAAGGCGATCAAGGGCGTATTCCTCATCACCCTGGCCTCCGGCCTGTCCTTCGCCCTGCCCATACTCGCGCTTATGCGGTTCGTGGGGCCGGAGCTCCCGACGCTCATCGGCTCAGTCTGCGCGATATCCGCCACCATAGCCGCGAACAGGCTTTTCTACAGGGACACGGAGCACAACAGGAAATACAGGCTCCGGCAGGAGGGCGGCGCCCGCCTCGAGCCGGCTCCCCCGGCCTCCCTGCCGGCCGGCGGGACAAGGCCGGCGGAGGCGTTTCAGGCCTGGCTGCCCTTTCTGATGGTGCTGGCCGTCGTCGTGGCCACCTCGAGCCTGGCGCCGGCCGTCCACGCCCCGCTCGCCGCCCTGAAAAGCTCCGTCCTCATATACTCCGGCGAGGGCGGCAGGCCGCTCACCTTCTCGTGGCTGCTGACGCCGGGCGCCATGGTCCTGCTTTCGACCCTTATCGCCTGCCTCATACAGAGGCGGCGGCTGTCCGAGCTGGCGGGCATAGCGGCGGCGGCCCTGCGCCAGTCGAAGAATCCCTGCATAACGATAGTGTCCATAGTGGCGATGGCGAAGGTGATGAACTACAGCGGCATGACGGCCGACATAGCGACGGCCCTGATAGCCGTGTTCGGAAAGGCGTATCCGCTGGCCGCCCCCTTCGTGGGGGCTGTCGGCACCTTCATAACGGGCAGCGACACGACCTCCTGCATACTGTTCGGCAACCTGCAGCTCGGCGCGGCCGGCACGATAGGCGCGGATCCCGTCTGGGTCACGGCCGCCAACCTGAGCGGGGCCACGGCCGGCAAGATGATATCGCCGCAGAGCATAGCCGTGGCCGTGGCCGCGGGCGGCATGCGCGGAAGGGACGGCGAGCTGCTTCGCGGGGCCCTTGGGTACTGCGCCGCCTACCTGGCCATCGTGTGCGCGGTGACCTTCGCCTTCTGCCGCTTCCCGTGATCGGGCCGCCCGGCGGGCGCGCAGCTGCCTAGCGCGGCGCCTGTCCCCAAAAAAACGGGACGCTACGCTAATGCAGTGTCCCGTTCATTCTTTGGCGTATTTCCTGCGCGTATTTCCTATGGCCTCTGTCCCAAAACGGCTAGGACACCTCGATCATGACCTTCATGATCGGCGAGCGCCTCGCCTCTATCGCCCTGTAGGCCTCGGCGAAGCCCTCCAGAGGGAAGCGCCCCGTTATAAGCGGCTCCAGGGCGACGCTGCCCGTCTGCGCCAGGGCCATGGACTCGTCGAAGTCCGACTCCAGGTAGAGCATGCTGCCGACGACGCGCAGCTCCTTGTCCTGGAGCGTGAACATGTCGATGGGCTGCTTCTCCCCGAATATCCCCAGTATCACGACGGTCCCGCCCTTTCTGCAGTGGGCGAACGAGCCGTTCACGGAGGCGTCCACGCCTATGCACTCGAACACCACGTCCGCGCCGCCCCCGAACTCCCGCGCAACGGCGTCCTCCAGGCTCTCCCTGCTGTCGTTCACGCATATGTCTATGCCGGCGGCCTTCGCGTAGTCCAGGCGGTACTGCGTCCTGCCCGCTATCATGACGCGCGCCCCCTTCGCCTTCGCCGCCTGCGCCGTCAGGTTGCCTATGACCCCTGCGCCTATCACCAAGGCGTTCCTGCCGTCGAGGCCGCCCGAGATGTTGCAGGCGTGAACGCAGACGGCAAGCGGCTCTATCATGGCGGCCACGTCGTAGGCCATGCCGTCCGGTATCTTGGTCGCCATGTATTCCGGGACGCAGACGTACTCTGCGGCCACCCCGTCCCTGTGGACTCCGACGATCTCGAGCTCGCGGCACCAGTTCGTCCGGCCGCCCTCGCAGTCGGGGCAGCGCCCGCACAGCGTCCTCGGGATTATCGTGACCCTGTCGCCGTTTTTCAGCCTGGCGGAGCCGCCCGCGTCGACGACCTCGCCGCTCATCTCGTGGCCCTGCACGACGGGGAAGGTCACGAACGGCAGCAGGCCCTCGTAGATGTGTATGTCCGAGCCGCATATGCCGATGTTCCTGACCTTCAGCAGCACCTCGCCGGGGCCGGGCGCGGGGATCGGGGCCTCCTCGACGCGGACGGCGCCTGGCTTTTCGAGCACTGCCCTTTTCATTGTCTTCGCAAGCATGGCATGACTCCTTTCTTAGGAACTGTCGAAAAACAAAGTGTACAGTTGGCGCAGCAATTTTGTGTCCCGGCAAGGCGCCGGGTTCCGCGAATACTTGTAGTATTCAAGGGTTCCGGCAACGCAGCCGGGGCGCGAA
>JAISXZ010000072.1 GCA_031270275.1 Eubacteriales Family XIII. Incertae Sedis bacterium
GAGCTCGAGGCAATAGAGGAACCACGCGATGAAGCTGGGCATGGCGGCCGGCAGGATAGCCTGGGCTATCACCGGTAGCATCCCAGCCCCTGTGGCTTCAAGCGCTTCGATGTTCTCGCCTGCTACCTCGTCCAGCGTCTCTATGAAGTATCTCGTCAGCTCGCCAACCGTCGAGATGACGAGCGAAATCACCCCTACGGCGGTACCGATCCCGAAGGCGGCAACTAAGATGAACGCCCAGACGAGGACCGGTATGTTGCGGAGCAACGAGGCAAACCCCCGGACTGACGAGACTACGAGCCACCGGCGGCAGATGGCTGGAGTCCCCAAAAAACCAAGGATCAACGACAGCACCGAGGAAACGCCCGTAGCGCCTATGGCCATATATAGCGTCTGTTTGACCGCTGTGAACAAAGCCCCCAATCTTTGTATGCGCGGCGGGATGAAATCCGTGAAGATGAAGCTCCAAAACTCCCCCTGCGCCAGCAGGGCGTCGAGGGGGTTGAACTTTGTGAAGGCAGTCGAGAGTGCAAACAACGCGGACAGCACGCATAAAAACACCCGCGCCGCGCGCCTGCTCTCCACAGAGGCGAGCATTATCCGCCCGTGAACGGGCTTTGCGTCAGCCGGCCGTGACATCATCAGATGCCCTTGATCATCAGTTGGTCCATCGGCTTGCCATACACCCGTTCGACCATTTGTCCCGACAAATTCGCGGTAAGGCCGTCGTAAACGACTTCCCCGCCGTTCATGCCGATGATACGATCCGTGTATTTAACAGCCGCCCCGACCTGATGCAGGTTGACGAGGCACGCAATCTCCCGCTCCTTGCAAACATCCCTTATGAGCTCCATTATGACCTGAGCGCTGGCGGGGTCGAGCGACGCTATGGGCTCGTCGCACAGCAGGACCGATGGCTGCTGCATCAGCGCCCTGACGACCCCGACGCGCTGCTTCTGCCCGCCGGAGAGCCTGTCGGCGCGGTGGTAGAGGAAATCACCAAGACCGCTCTGCTCCAGTATCTTGACAGCCCGCATCTTGTCCGCCTCGGAATAAAGGCCGAAAACCCCCTTGAGCGTGCCCATATACCCCAGACGGCCATGCATGACGTTTTGCATCACGGTGAGGCGGCCGACCAGGTTGTAGTGCTGGAACACCATCCCGATCCTGCGGCGGAGCGGTCGCGCTTTGGACGCTGGCACGCCGGTTATCTCCTCCCCGCCTATCAGGACATGCCCGGCCGATGGCTCGACGAGTCGGTTGATGCAGCGGAGCAGCGTGGATTTCCCCGCGCCTGACGGCCCGATCACGCCGACCATCTCGCCTCTCGCCACCGAGAAGGTGACATCTTTCACGGCAGGCTTGCCCGCGCCGCGATATGTTTTTTTAAGACCGCTCACTTCCAGGATACCCCGCAATGGACAAACCACCTCTCACCCAGCCCGGGAGAGCTTTCGCGAAAGACCGCGCGATACCTCCCGAGCCGCTGCTGCCTTTCTTGCCCTTTTATTTCGGCATGACTTTCTTCATCAAGTCGCGCACGTAGCCGTAATCGCCGTCTACGGCCTCGACATACGCTGGTTTCTGCTCCGGCGCTAGGCCGTGCATAAACTGAAAGTAGTCGGCGTTCTTGTAGTTCAGGAAGAATGTCTTGATGGCCGCCTTCAGGTCGCCCGGCAGGTCGCCGCGCATGGCCATCGGAGCGGCCGGGATTCGCGGCGACTCGTGTATGACGGTCACGTCGCCTTTGCCCACGCGCCCGGCGGCTGTCTCTATGTCGAGGATGTCCGACGCTATGGGGGCGGCGTCGATGTCGCCGTTTAAGACCGCCTGGAGGCCGTTCTGGTGCTTGCCGGAAAAGCTGACGGACGAGAAAAACGCCCCGTTGGCGTGAAAATCCTCGTTAGTCGTGGAAGGGAATGCGTTCATCAGCTCCAGGGTAGGGACGTAGTTGCCGGACGTGGACGCCGGGTCTACGAACGCGAAGGTCTTGCCGCGCAGGTCTTTTAGCCCTTTGATGGGACTGCCCTTCTTGACTATTATCTTTGACGTGTAACCCGCGAGGCTTTTGTCGCCGTTCGGGACAGCCATGGCAAAGGCCTCGGCACCGGAGCGCTCGGCGGCCTGCACGTAGGATACCGGCCCGAACGCGGCCACGTCGGCGTGCTTCGTCCGCATGGCCTCAACGACGGCGTTGTAGTCAGCCGCGTTTATCTCCGTGACTTTTATGCCGAGATAATCCCCAAGCTCATCCTGCATCAGCCCCCGGTACTCCGCGAACTCCTCGCTGCCCTCGTTTGGCAGGTAGCAGATGACGATCTCTTTCACCGTGTCCTTGTAGGAAGCAGCGCCGGCGGTTCCTGTCATTAGACAGCAAAGGAGCGCGATTGCCGTAATCGCCGCGGCTATTTTTTGCGCATTTCTCATTGAAAACCCTCCTCGTAGAAAATAATTTTTCAGCAAGGACGCTATTTCGCGCCCAGCATGTTCATTCTCTGGATCTTGGCGTCTGCGGCGGCCAGGGTTGAATCGATGTCCGCGCCGTTGCTCCAGATGGCGTCCATATAATTACGCACCTCCGTCATATCTGTTTTTATTTCCCAAAGAGGAGCGCGGCAGCCGCAAACCGCCTGCCGTCAAAACGCGGTAGTCTCGCCCCCTTTCCGCGCGGCGGCCGCAAGAACGGCGAACATCTTCTATTTGCCCCCATGTAGGTAAACGCTTTTATTATCTG
>JAISXZ010000090.1 GCA_031270275.1 Eubacteriales Family XIII. Incertae Sedis bacterium
CCTGTCAACAATATTTTAGAATTAATGGTTTCGCCATGCGCCGAATTTTGTGATATACTTTGCATATGGAAGTCGGCGCGCTTTCCCGAGCGCCCGCGCGCACGAGCCGAAAACCGTTACAGTTCAGAGGTATATGTGTGCGGGAAAGGGGGCCGCGCCTCCGCTTCCGTCGCAAAACGGGTATTTCCTGCGATTTTGCTCACAGACTTTGGGAACTTGCTCAAACTCGCTTCGCTCAACGGTCAATTCCAACCGGCTGAAGCCGGGGAATTTTCGAGTGGCACCTTCCACCCGTTTGCAAAGAACGCAAACGGGGATAGGTGCGCAACAGTGAGCCAAGCTCACCAAAGTCTTTGTTCGCAAAATCGGGAAATACAGCCGTTTTGCTCCAAGTCAGCCGCAGCGCGGTCCCCTTTCCCGCCCTCGCGAACTGACTGCCCCTGAACAGTAACACCATCAGCCAGGTTCCGAGCCGCAGCACTTCTTGTACTTTCTGCCGCTGCCGCAGGGGCAGGGGTCGTTTCTGCCGGGCGTGTCGCCCTTCGTCACCGTTCCTGCCCTGCGCTGCTCCTTCGCGATCTCGGCGCGCCTTTCCTCGGACAGGATCGCTTCCCACTGGGGCAGGCCGTACAGATGGTCGGCCTTTGCGGCGCGCATGTTGAAGTACAGTTTTTCCATGTCTATGTCGAGCGAGATGGCGGAATCCTCGGTCACGCTCTCGGGGTCCAGCGGATCCAGCCCGTCGCGCAGGCTCGTTGCGACGCCGTCCAGGAAGCCCATCAGGTATATGTCATCGACCTTCCAGGTCTCCGCCAGCTCCCTGAAGCTCCCGGCGACGATTCTGCCCGGCTCCTCGAGTATGGAGCCGTATATCCTCCGTTCCGCGTCGCTGTACTTCTCCCAGAACGACGGGAACGTGGACTTCGTCTGGCTGTCCATGAGCTTTGTCCACTGTCTGTAGAGGCTTTCGGCGCCCATTTCCCCCTCCTCTTGCTGCTTGTTACTACTCACACGCCACGCCATTTTTGCCCATCTCGGAACCTGGCTGCGATTATTGGCTTCCTCACGTAGCTTCTAGTACGCTCCGGGAGCCAAAATCGCCCCCAGAACCCGATCTGAACAAAACTGACGCGGCGTGTGAGTAGTTTCGATTGGAGTAGGTGAGTAGCAGCAAATAGTGGGTGCTGCTATTCACCTGTCGTTGCCTTCGCTATCTCTATCACGTCGCCCATGACGGCGCTGCCTGTGGGCAGCGGGCCCGCGCCCCTTCCGTAGAACATCAGCTCGCCGACGGCGTTGCCCTTGACGAATATGGCGTTGAACTCGTTGTTCACCCCCGCCAGGGGGTGGCTGTTTTTCACGAAGGCCGGTTTGACGCTGTATTCTATGCCCGCGCCGTCCCTGTGCGCGACGGCTATGAGCTTTATCTTCGAGTCTTCGGCCGCGGCCCTGGCTATGTCGTCCATGGAGATGCCGGTTATGCCTTCGGTGGGTATGTCCTGCGGCGGGATCCGCCTGCCGAATATCAGCGATATCAGTATGGACAGCTTGTTCGCCACGTCATGGCCTTCGACGTCCTCGGTGGGGTCGGCCTCGGCGAAGCCCTTGCCCTGCGCCGCCTTCAGCGCGTCGCCGTAGGAGAGGCCGCCTTCGGCCATCTGCGTGAGTATGTAGTTTGTCGTCCCGTTCAGGATGCCCTGGATCTCGACGAACTCGTTTGCGAGAAGGGCCGTCGTCAGGGCGTTCAGGATGGGGATGCCGCCGCCCACGCTGGCCTCGAAGCGCAGCATCACGCCGTTCGCCTTCGCCGCGCCGACAAGCCTGTCGTAGTTGGCCGCCAAGGCGGCCTTGTTGGCCGTGACGACATGCTTCCCGTTCTCCATGGCCGCGAGCATGAAGCCCGTGGCCGGCTCTATACCGCCGAGAAGCTCTATGACTATGCTGATATCGGGGTCTTTCAGTATGTCGTCCGGCCTCTGCGTGAACTGCTCCGGCAGCACCGTCACGTCGCGCTTCCGCCCCGTGTCCTTTTCAAGTATCTTGGGTATGGAGATGTCGAGCCCCGTGTTTTCCTCTATGAGCCTCCTGTTCATCTCCAGGGTCTTGTAGGCGCCCGTGCCTATATTGCCCATCCCGAGAAGGCCGACATTGACTTTTGATGCTGCCATCGCTTGTTTTTACCTCCCTGCGCCCGCGTCTCCGTAACGGTGCCGGCCCCGCTGATCGGATTGCGCCAAATCGGCGGGACGGCAACAACAACATTGTACCATACAAAGTGCCACTAAGCAAAGCGTTTATGGCACAATCCGCCACAATCCGCCATTCTGATCCGCCATTCGCGTTTTCGGCGGCCGTTACTGAGCTAGGGTAGGCGGGCGGGGCGGCGGGCATGCCGCCGCTTCCGTCACAAACCGGGTATTTCCTGCGGTTTTGCTCGCAGACTTTGGGAACTTGCTCAAACTCGCTTTTTTTTCCCGCGCCTATAGAACAAAACGGTATTTTATGATAGAATAGCCGCATAGGCCAGTAGGGAAACGCTGATTAATTCTGTTCGCCAGATGAGCCGATGGATTTTTCGCCTGACACAGGCAAAAAACGCAGCGATACTGGCAGTATCGTGAGGATTTTTGCCGAAGTCAGGCGGAAAATCGGCGGATCAGATGGTGGACATGAATTAATCAGCGTTTCCCCAGGTCTGCGCCGGGCATCATCGGGTCCGTGCGCACGGCATTTGCGGGCCGGCCCCGCGTCTGCGGACGCGGCGCATGGGTGTGGCCATGAAGCTTGGATACGATCTTACAATCGAGCAGTCCCAAAAATTAGTGATGACGCCGGAGCTCATACAGGCCATACAGATACTGCAGTTCAACACGCAGGAGCTTGAGGCCTATGTCGAGGAGCAGCTGCTGGCCAACCCCATCCTGGAGGCCGACGCCGCGCCGGCGGGGGACGACGAGGGCCAGGGCGACGACGGGGACGCGATGGACGCCCCGGAGGCCCCAGAGCGCGCGGGCGACGCCGACTTCGACTGGTCGGAATACCTGAAGGAGCGCGAGTTCGACGATATAAGCTACAGGCAGTGGGAATACACGGGCGAGCGCAGCGAATACTCCTACGAGCAGTTCGTGTCCTCGGAGGTCAGCCTCGCGGAGCATCTGCTGTTCCAGCTCCAGTTCGCGGACCTGAAAAGGCGCTGCAAGCAGGTGGGCAAATACGTCATCGAGTCCCTGGACCAGAACGGCTACATGACCCAGACCGAGGACGAGATCGCGGAGCATCTCGGCATAAAGAGGGAAAAGATAGACGAGGTCGTGGCGGCGATACAGGGCTTCGACCCTGCGGGCGTCTGCGCCCACGACCTGAAGGAATGCCTGCTCATACAGCTGGAGCAGGCGGGCATACGCGATCCGGGCGTCCGCCTGGTGATCTCGGCCCATCTGGAGGATCTTGCCGGCAACCGCCTCTCCAGCATAGCGAGGGCGACGGGCATGGCCGTCCAGGAGATCCAGAGGATAGGCGACCTCATCAAGAGCCTCGAGCCCAAGCCCGGCAGGCAGTTCAGCTCGTCGGCGGAGACGAAATACATCGTGCCGGACGTGACGGTCGAGAAGATCGAAGGCGAGTACGTCGTGACCGTCAACGAGAATAGCGCCCCGAGGCTGAACGTCAGCCCATATTACCAGAAGATGCTCCAGGAGTCGGACAAGGAGTCCAGCATATCGAAGTTTCTGACGGGCAGGCTCAACTCGGCGCTCTGGCTGATCAGGAGCATAGAGCAGCGGCGGCAGACCATATACAACGTCGTCAGCGCCGTGGTCCGGTACCAGATGGATTTCTTCGACAACGGGCCCAAATGCCTGAAGACGCTCACGCTGAAGCAGATAGCCGACGAGGTGGGCATACACGAATCGACGGTCAGCCGCTCGATAAACGGCAAATACATGCAGAGCCCCAGAGGGGTGTTCGAGATCAAATACTTCTTCACGAGCGGGGTCAGCTCGTGCAACGGCGACGGCATAGCGTCCGAAAGCATCAAGGCGTTCATAAGGGAGATAGTGGACAGGGAGAAGCCGTCGTCGCCGTTTTCAGACCAGGCCATAGCCGAGTCGCTGTCCGGCAGGGGCATAGAGATATCCAGGCGTACTGTCGCGAAGTACAGGGACGAGATGGGGCTGCCATCCTCGTCACGGCGCAGAAGATACTAGTCCGCGCCAGCTGATACCGCGATCATTTTTGTTTTGGCTGCAATGTAAGTCGTAATGGAAAAGGGAGGAGTTCGAGATGAGCATCAAGGTCGGCATCAACGGGTTCGGAAGGATCGGGAGAAACGCGCTGAAGGCGGCGCTGGAGAAGGGGCTGGACTTCGACGTCGTAGCCATAAACGACGTCACGGATCCGCAGACGCTCGCGCATCTGCTCAAGTACGACAGCTGCTTCGGCAGGTTTGACGGGACCGTGGAGGCCAAGGACGGGGCGATAGCGGTCAACGGCAAGGAGATCAAGATCACCGCGGTGCGCAATCCGGCCGAGCTGCCTTGGAAGGAGCTGGGCGTAAGCGTCGTCCTCGAGTCCACGGGGCTCTTTACCAAGAAGGCCGACGCGGCCAAGCACATACAGGCCGGCGCCAGCAAGGTCATAATCTCCGCCCCCGCCACCGACGAGGACATCACGGTCGTAATGGGCGTCAACGAGGAGAAGTACGATCCCGCGAACCATCACGTCATCTCCAACGCGTCATGCACGACCAACTGCCTGGCGCCGGTCGCCAAGGTCATCGACAGCGAGTTCGGCATCGTAAAGGGGCTCATGACGACGATACATTCCTACACGAACGACCAGAAGATACTCGATCTGCCGCACAAGGACCTGCGAAGGGCCAGGGCGGCGGCCCTATCCATGATACCCACCACCACGGGCGCGGCGAAGGCCGTGGCGCTGGTCCTGCCGCAGCTTAAGGGCAGGCTGAACGGCCTCGCGATACGCGTGCCTACCCCGGCCGTGTCCCTGGTGGACATAGTGTTCGAGCTTGACAGGGCGGCCGACAAGGAGAGCGTGAACGCGGCGCTGAGGCAGGCGGCGGAGGGCGGGCTTAAGGGCATACTGGGCTTCAGCGAGGAGCCGCTCGTCTCCATCGACTACAAGGGCGACACCCGCTCGTCGATAGTGGACGCGCTTTCCACGATGGTCATCGAGGACAAGCTGGTCAAGGTGCTTTCGTGGTACGACAACGAGTGGGGCTATTCGAACAGGGCGGTCGATCTGATCGACTATGTGATAAAGAAGGGCGTGTAGGGCCTGATGAAAAAAACGGTAAAGGACGTAGACCTGAGGGGCAGGCGCGCGATAGTGCGCTGTGATTTCAACGTCCCCTTGGACGGCGACGGGAAAATCGCCGACGAGACGCGCATAGCCGGCGCGCTGCCCACCATACGGTACCTCATGGAGCAGGGCGCGAAGACCATACTGATGTCGCACATGGGCAGGCCCGACGGCGAGGCCGACATGCGGTACAGCCTGAAGCCCGTCGCGGACTGCCTTTCGGCGCACATCGGGAGGGCCGTCGTTTTTGTCAGCTCCCCGGCCGTCGTGGACGGCGCCGTGCGCGCGGCTGCGGACGGGCTGGGCGAGGGGGACGTGATGCTCCTCGAGAATCTGCGCTTCCGCAGGGAGGAGACCGAAAACGGCGCCGGCTTCGCGAAGGAGCTGGCGGATCTGGCGGACATCTACGTCAACGACGCCTTCGGGACGGCCCACAGGGCGCACGCGTCCACGGCCGGGATAGCCGCCTATCTGCCCGCCGTGTCCGGCTTCCTTATAGAGAAGGAGGTGCGCTTCCTCGGCGAGGCGGTGGAGAAGCCCAGGCGCCCGCTGCTGGCTATACTCGGCGGCGCCAAGGTCGGCGACAAGATACCCGTCATCGAGAACCTGCTCGACAAGGTGGACAGCCTGCTCATAGGCGGCGGCATGGCCTACACGTTCTTCAAGGCGGAGGGCTTTGAGACGGGCTCGTCGATACTGGACGCGAAAAGCGTCGGCCTGGCGGCCTCGCTGATCGCCAAGGCCAGGGAAAAGGGCGTCCCGCTGCGCCTGCCCGTGGACATGAAGGCGGCCAGGTCCTTTGACAACGACGCCGAATCGGCCTTTTTCGACGCGGACGGCCTGCCCGACGGCTGGATGGGCCTGGACATCGGCCCCAAGACCGTCGCGCTCTACGCCGACGAGATAAAGAAGGCCGGCACGGCCATATGGAACGGGCCCATGGGCGTCTTTGAGATGCCGAATTTCGCGACTGGCACCAGGGCCGTCGCGGAGGCCCTTGCGGCCTCGGGCGCGGTCACGGTCATAGGGGGCGGCGATTCGGCCGCCGCCGTCGAGCAGTTCGGGCTGGCGGGCAAGATGAGCCACATCTCCACCGGCGGCGGGGCCTCGCTCGAGTTTCTGGAGGGCAGGGAGCTGCCCGGCATAGCCGTGCTGCAGGATAGGTGAACATTATGAGAAAGAAATTCATAGCCGGCAACTGGAAGATGTACAAGACGACGGCCGAGGCCCTGCGCTTTGCCGAGGCGTTCAAGGCGCTCCGCGCCGATCCGGGCGCGGACGGCAGGGATGTGGCCATATGCGCCCCCTTCACCCAGCTCGCGGCGCTGAAAGGCGCCCTCGCCGGCACGGGCGTCCTGCTCGGCGCACAGAACGCGCATTTCAGCGACGAGGGGGCCTACACCGGCGAGATATCCCCGGCGATGCTCGCCGAGATCGGCGTGGACTGCGTAATAGTAGGGCATTCGGAGCGCAGGGAGTATTTCGGCGAGACGGACGCGGACACGAACAGGAAGCTGCACAAGCTGCTTGAACGCGGCATGGTCCCCATACTCTGCGTGGGGGAGAGCCTTGAGATCCGCGAAAGGGGCGGGCAGGGGCAGGCCGTCGAGCGGCAGCTGGCGGAAGGGCTTAAGGGGCTTTCCCCGGCGCAGGCCGGCGGCATGGTCATAGCCTACGAGCCGATCTGGGCCATAGGGACCGGCAGGACGGCGACGCCGGAACAGGCCGGCGAGATGTGCGGGTTTATAAGGCGGGCCGTCGCCGCCCTCTGCGGCGTGGACGCGGCGGAAGGCGTCAGGGTGCTGTACGGCGGCAGCGTCAAGCCCGGCAACGCGGCGGAGATAATGGGCATGCCCGACATAGACGGCGCGCTCGTGGGGGGCGCGAGCCTTGTCCCCGAGGACTTCGCGCGCATCGTCGGGTTTTAGTTTAACTCACCCACTTAAATCGAGACTGCTCACCCGCCGCGTCAGTTTTGTCCAGATCGGGTTCTGGGGGCGATTTTGGCTCCCGGAGCGTACTGATTGTACGTGAGGAAGCCAAAATCGCAGCCAGGTTCCGAGATGGGCAAAAATGGCGTGGTGGGTGAGCAGCAACAAATAAGGAGGCCAGTCATGAACAACAGCACGATAATAGACGACATAATAGCGCGGGAGGCGCTTGATTCCAGGGGCAATCCGACGGTCGAGGTGGACGTCCTGCTTGTGGGCGGCGCCAAGGGCAGGGCCATAGTCCCTTCCGGCGCGTCCACCGGCGCGCACGAGGCCGTGGAGCTTCGCGACGGTGACGAGGGCAGATACCAGGGAAAGGGCGTGCAGAACGCCGTAAAGAACGTGAACCTCGTGATCGCCGAGGAGCTCATAGGCGAGGACGCCCTGAACCAGGCGGGCATAGACGAGATGCTCGTCGAGCTTGACGGCACGCACAACAAGGGCGGCCTAGGCGCCAACGCCATACTCGGCGTCTCGCTGGCGGTGGCCCATGCCGCGGCGGCTAGCCTCGGCCTGCCGCTGTTCCGGTATATCGGCGGCATCAACGCGAAGACCCTCCCCACGCCCATGATGAACATAATCAACGGGGGCCAGCACGCGGACAACACCGTGGACATACAGGAATTCATGATCATGCCCGTAGGCGCGGCCAGCTTCAGCGAGGGGCTGAGGATGGGCGCGGAGATCTTTCACAGCCTCAAAGCCGTGCTGAAGGGCCGCGGCCTGAGCACGGCCGTCGGCGACGAGGGCGGCTTCGCGCCCGACCTCGCAACGAACGAGGACGCCATAAAGGCCATCATCGAGGCCGTGGAGAAGGCCGGGTACAGGCCTGGCGAGGACATCAGGCTCGCGCTCGACGTGGCGGCCTCCGAGATGTACGACGCGGCCACGGGCATATACAGCCTCGCGGGCGAGGGCCTGAAGAAAAGCGCCGAGGAGATGGTCGCCTACTACGAGACGCTCGTATCGAAGTACCCTGTCATATCCATAGAGGACGGCCTCGCGGAGGACGACTGGGACGGCTGGAAGCTTTTGACCGACAGGCTCGGCGGCAAGATACAGCTGGTCGGCGACGATCTGTTCGTGACCAACACCGAAAGGCTGGCAAAGGGCATAGAGAAGGGCATAGCGAACTCCATACTCATAAAGGTGAACCAGATAGGCACGCTCACGGAGACGCTCGACGCCATGGAGATGGCGAAGCGGGCCGGCTATACGGCCGTGGTCTCGCACCGCTCGGGCGAGACGGAGGACGTCACCATAGCGGATATAGCGGTGGCCACGAACGCGGGCCAGATAAAGACGGGCTCCCTGTCCAGGACGGACCGCGTGGCGAAGTACAACCAGCTGCTGCGCATAGAGGAGGAGCTGGGGGACGCGGCCGTGTATGCCGGCGCGGGGGCGTTCTACAGCCTTAGGAACTGTTAAAAAATTTGCGCCCCGGCTGCGTTGCCGGAACCCGTGAATACTACAAGTATTCGCGGAACCCGGCGCCTTGCCGGGACACAAAATTGCTGCGCCGACTGCACACTTTATTTTTCGACAGTTCCTAAATAGATTCGGTCGTCGGCGGCCCCTCCCCGGCCGGGGAGGGGCCGCCCCTACACGATCCTGTCCGGGGCTATGCCCATAACGCGCAGCTTCCCGGCTATCGCGTGGAAATAGCGCGTAGACGCTATGACGATCCTGTCGTACCAGCCTGTGTCGTTCAGGCGCCCGGGCGGCAGCAGCGGCCTGCCGAAGATCGCGCCGGCCTCGCCGCAGTAGGTGTCCGTGAACGCGGCTATCTCGCAGAAGTCCAGCGCGTCCAGCTGCCGGCAGTATTCCTCCGCCACCTTTCCCGTCCCGTAGATGACTATGCGTTCGCCCTTTCTCACCTTGTCGAAGGGGAAAAGCCAGGAGAACCCGTCCGTCTTCCGCGCCTTGTCCGCGCCGGCCTTGGGCGGCGGCAGGATCGTCTTCTGCAGGCTGCTGGTCGATATCCCGGCGGTGTAGGGGAAGTACACTATGTCCGCGCCCAGCTTGTTCAGCTGCCGCTCCTCCTCGATCCAGACGGGATCCCCCATCCAGTCGTCGCCGCTGAACATGGCGTCGAAGCGGTACTTCTCCCAGGCGCCCATCTTGGGTATGAGATCGGGGGTGGTCACGTCCACGCGGTCGACATGCCTGATCGCCTCCACTATCGCGAGGCGCTCCCCGAGCGGTATCACGGGCCATTTCTTTTTGCCGGAGGCGATGAGCTCGTCGGTGAGGACGCCCACGATAAGGTGGACGCATCGTTCCTTCGCCCTCCTGATGATGTTCAGATGCCCGATGTGGAACATGTCGAACGAGCCGGACACGTAGCCGACCCCATAGATCTTCGCGGTCTCGGACGCCAGCATGCGCGATACCTCCCTTACATACATCAATTATCGGCAAAATGGCGGGATACTGCCCGCTTCCGCCGCAAAACGGGGCCTTCCCTTCAAAGCCTGAGCGATCTGTCGAAGCCGGCGCCATAGCGCACGAAGTCGATCCGCCCTGCGGACGGCGTGACCAGCATGACGTCCCACAGCTCCTGCGACGCCTCGCCGAGCCGGCGGGGCGGGGTGAAGGAGCCGGCGGGCTTGTGCTCGCTGAAGCACTCCGGCTTTGAGCAGCCTATCGACACTATCGGGAAGGACAGCCCGCTGTACACCTGGTCCACATGGCTGTGGCCGTTCACGAAGGCCGCCAGTCCGCCGCCGGGCCTCGCGGCGCAGCCTTCAAGGATGGCCGCCAGCTCGTCGCCGCCGCGGATCCTGTCCGTCCAGCACTGGAGCTCCACAAGCGGCGTCAGGTGGCTGAAGGCCATGGCGCGGAAGCCGCGCGGCATGGAGCCGAGCGTGTCCCTCAGCCAGCGCAGGCAGCCGTCGGAGAAGCCGTAGCGCACGGCCTCGCCGGGATCGAAGGAGTGCAGGAAGACGAAGCGCAGCCCGTGCTCGGGGAAGTCCCTGTAGTACCACGGGCAGCCCGGCTCCCGCGAGGTATAGCCGTCGGAATGGGCCAGGTACAGCGCGCACTGCTCGTCTACGGAAAACGGCTCCGGGTTCCCCGCGAAGTAGTTCGCGTCGTGGTTGCCTATCGTTATGTAGAGCGGCGCGCCAAGGGAAAGAAGCCCGGAAACCGCCTCGCCCGCGTAGCGCCGCGTGGCCTCGGCCGTCACCATGCCGTCCGTGATGTCGCCGAGGTGGATGATGCCGTCGAAGCCCACCATGCCGTGCAGCGCCCTCAGCGACGCGAGCGTGTCGTCCCAGCAGCCGTTCACGACGATGTGGCTGTCCGAGAGAAGGGCGAACGCCAGGGAGTCGCCTGCGGCCCTCTCCCTTACGCGCCGCGCGGCCCTCTCGCTTTCCAGCGCTATAAACGGCTTTTCGGGCGGCCCGCAGGGGCGGGGGCCGACTGCGGGCCGGAACTCCAGCACGCTGCCTATCCGCGCGGCCTCCGCATCCGTAAGCCCCCCTCCGTCGGCGCGTTTCAGGCATACGCGGAAATAGCAGGGCCCCGAAAACAGGTATTCGCCGCGCCTGTAGCTCTCGCCCGTAAGATCGCCCCTGTACCGGGTCCAGCTTTCGTCGGGCTGGTAGGCGTAGGTGTAGATGTATTTCGTGTCTATCTCGGGCGCGTAGGTCGCGACATTGAAAAGGTATCTGTCGTCGAGCAGGCGCAGCGCGTCGCCTCGGGAGGCCGCGTTGAAGAAGACCGTAGACATGCGGCCCGGCTCGCCTAAGGCCTCAAGCCCGGTGGATGCCCTTATTGTCATGCCCGCGCGGGCCCTTAGATCCGGCGCCGGCGCGCCGCCTTCGCGTATGCCCATGCAAGCATTTTAGCACAAAAGCGCCGTCGGCGCAATTCCCCAAGTTGAACGTTACAGTTCGGAGGTGTGTGCGCGGTCCCCTTTCCCGCCATCGCGGACTGACTGCCCCCGAACAAGTGTGAAACTGCGTTTCCCACTTCCGCTAGGGGGCTCCTCGCCCCCTTCGGCGGCCGAAGGTCGCGGCCTGAGCACCCCCGGGACGGCAGGGGGACATTCCCCCTGCACCCCCTCTGGCTCCAATGATTG
>JAISXZ010000091.1 GCA_031270275.1 Eubacteriales Family XIII. Incertae Sedis bacterium
TAGTTCCCGGTTTCCTCGTCCTTCTCGGCCTTGACCGCGACGTCCTTGCCTTCGGCGGCGAGCTCCGCCACGGCCTTTTCAGGCAGCAGCACGTTCGCGATCTCGGAGCGGACCTCGATCTCGGACTTGCTCTCCGCCGCCTGCGCCATAAACTCCTTCGGAATCTCCGCCGTGATCTTGTTCACGGATTCTTCGCCCGTGTCCACGTTCACGACGAGAAGCGCGGATTCCCCGTTTGCGAGAGGTGTGTCCGCATCCGGGATGGCGACGACCGTAACGGCCGCCCCGTCGATGACCGTCGTGGTCGAGGGGGCGTCTACCGAGGGCTTTTGGCCCTCAGGCGTCGCCGGGGGCGGCGTGACCGCCGTCCCGCCCTGCCATTTCAGCACGGGGTAGCCGCTGTTGATCTTCTTTGTGTCCATTGCATAGGCGCCGTCGTTCCCGCCGCTGTTCAGATCGTTCACGAAGGCCTCGGACTTCATATAGTTCCCGTCCAGGGGCTCGCCGAAGGTCTTTCCGTTATCGAAATAGACGCCTTTGCCCGTGCCCGCGAGGGCGTAGCTGTTCACGACCTGCTGGCCGAAGTAGGCCATGCTGTTGTTCGTGCCTATGCCCATGGCGTAGTTCTGCGGGGCTGTGATCCTGCCGACGTTGTAGCAATTCTCTATGGCAATCTCGTTCGAGCCGGATATGCCGCCCGTCGGGCAGGCGTAGGTCGAGCTTATCGCGCCCGCGTTGTAGCAGTTGCGGATCGCCCCCACGTCGGGCGTGGGGCCGCCGCGCGGCGCCTCCACCCGGTAGAGCCCGCCACCCAGATCGGCGAGGCCCGCGACCGTAAGGCTCTCCAGCGCGTAGCCGGAGGCCGGAGTGGCCGCTATGGACAGTATCTCGCCGTCGTACACGATCTCGCCGTTCGATATCTCGCTCCCTGTCCCATAGCGGCTAACGAGGAGCGAGCCGTTAACCGCCGGCTGAAAATTTACCGTATGCGCGAAGCTTACGTACAGGCCGCGCGCGGGCGGGCCGCCGCTGTAGACGTAGGGGGAGGACTGGCCCCTGTAGGCCGTATCGGGCTCGTAGAGCCGCCCGTCCTTCCATATCTCGTCTATGGCGTAGCCCTCTAGGGGCGTTATCGTGAAGCTGTCGCCTGCCCCCTGATCGAGGCGCCCGCCGTAGCCCCAGACGACGTCGTAGGCGTTGCCCTCTATGCTGCCGCTGCCGAAGGAAGGCGCCTCGAGGATCGTGATCCCCTCGGGGCTCAGCTCGGCGTAGGCGTAGGCTTCGGGCACCCAAATAAGCTCGTGTGTGCCCGAGCTAAAATAGCAGCGGAAGGCGTAGGCGCCGGGCTCGGCGTCCGCCTTCGCCCGCAGCGTGACCCGCGCAAGATAGCCGGTAGCGCCGTCGTAGTGCCTGCTGTAATTGCCGGGGGTGAAACTGTAGCCGGAGGTGTCCGTCGGGCCGCCGGAGAGGCCCGAGCCGGTCCCCTCGCGGACCGCCGCCGACTGCGTGCTGTCCCCCTCCTTGTTTTCGGCGCGGACGAATTCGAAGGCCTCCGGGTCGCACTCGAGGAAGAACCCGGCGTTGCCCCATAGGAGGTTGCCGAAGCGGTCAAACGCGTCGCCCGTGTAGCTTATGACCACGTCGAAGCTGTCGCCCTGGACGACCGTCTCGCCCTCGGGCTCCGGCTCCGGCTCCGCGCCGGGGCCGCCGAAGGGCGCGAACGAGGCGCTTATGCGGGGCGTGGCCCCGCCGCGCGAGGCCAGCACGACAACGGCGTAGTCCCCGTCGATGCCCGCCGAGGGGCTGCCGTCCTCAAAGCCCTCCAGGGTCAGGGCCTCGAGCGCGTAGCCTTCGTCCGGCGTGGCGCTTATGGCCAGCGCCTCGCCGTCACGCACTATGTCTCCGCTCTCGATGGCGTAGCCGCCTACCCGGACAACGGAGAGCGCGCCGTTGGCCGGGGAATCAAAATTTACCGTATGGGCGAAATGTACGGATAGGTTCCTTTGAGGGGCCGCCCCCTCGTAGATGTAGGTGCCCGTTCCCCCCGCGTAGCCCGCAGGATCGATCAGGGCCTCGTCCGCCCAGATCTCGTCTATGGCGTAGCCCGCTATGGGCGTTATGGCGTACTGGCCGCCCTCAAGCGCGACCGTGCCGCCGTAGTTCCACACGACGCCGGGGCTGCCGTCCGCGGCGGCTATGCTGCCGCCCGCAGAGGCCGCCGGCGGCTCTGGGTCGCCGCCTGGGCTGCCGCCGGCGGTGACCACCACAGTCGATGGGGACAGTCCCCATGTTAGAGTGCCATCCTGGTGGGTGGCAAAAGAATATGTACCCGGAGCGGCACCGGATTTTACCTCAAAAGTCAAGGTAAATATCTCGTTGTCCGCAAGAATGGCTTTTTTAACTTGTATGTTGCCATGGCAACATTTTTGAACTTTTTCCGCCCCAGCCGTATTCATCTTTCAGAAAGTCGGCTCTTTTTTTCGTTCCACTTCTCAATCTCCAAGACCGCATTTATTCCTCCGTTCAGCCGTCGCATTTTTCTTGACATTGTGCGTACGATGTAGTAACATGACAACAAGACAGGAGGTCGCATTATGAACACCAACATCAACATCCGCACGACAAGCGAGTTGAAAACCAACGCGAATGACGTTCTGAAACGCATGGGGCTGGACATGTCCACCGCCGTCAATATTTATCTGACCCAAATCGTTTACAGGAACGCGATCCCGTTTGAAATTTCCGTTCCCCCGCGCAGGACGGCCAAACTTGGCGGCTGGGAGGGCAAAGGCTACGTTTCCGACGATTTCAACGAGCCTATGGAGGAATTCGAGGAATATATGAGATGATGAAATATCTGCTTGACACGCATATCGTACTATGGGCAAATCTGACCCCTGCCAAACTCTCCGATACTGTCAAGTCGATTATCCTTGACCCTGATGCCGAAAAATATGTCAGCATCATATCGGCGTGGGAGGTCGCGTTGAAAATGGGAATCGGAAAACTTCGCTTGGATGAAGGCCTGCCGGAGTACTACCGCATGATTGACGAAAACGGCTTTGTGCAGCTTGGCGTGGAGCGGGAATACATTGACAGTCTGGCCGGGCTGCCGATGATTCACCGTGACCCTTTTGACAGGATGCTGCTTGCCACGGCTCTTGTGGAAAACATGACGCTGGTGACAATCGACGACAACATCAGGAAGTACGATATACCCTCCGTTTGGTAGGGAAAAGACCGCTCCGGAAGCCTGCGAATTTTGCGTTCGCGGGCTTTGCTGTGTTCGTTCATTGCTCCGTCTCGCCCTTTTCCCGTTGCGGCGGTACGCGGGGTTTGCCGTCCATGTCGTAGTTCCACGGCTTGGCGGCGGGCGTGTCCCAGCCGAACAGCGAGCCGCAGAGCATGGTTTCCTCCTGCGCCCGGGCCACGCCGAGTTTTATGTTGCGGTCTGTTGCCAATACCCGGTTATATTTCGGGTCGTCCGTTGAGTATTCGCATCAGTAATATCCGCGTTCGCCTGGTTTGATCAGGATGAGGCCGCCCGCACTCGGTTCGGCGCTGTAACAAAAATCCGGCAATGCGTGTTTCCCTGCCAGTTCCGGCAGGAGATAGCGGTCGTCATATACGAAAAGATAGGCGTCATAGTCCGATTCTCCGGGCTTGCAGCGCAAATAATAGCTGTAGCCCGCGTTTTGCAGCTTGAAGCCTGTGCCGCGCTCGCCCAGCGAAGTGCTGTATATGCCACTGCAGAAAAGCCGCATGGCCGTCCTGTCCTCAAATATTTCAGAGCGCAGATTATCCACCACGCTGTTAAACTGCTCCTTGAAGGCGTAATTTTTCAAATGGCGCTGATTATCGAATCACGTCGTCCAAAACGCCGCTTCGAGAAGCGCGGAAGAAGCGACGGGCACATATTATTATTGAAATTCAGAGCGCGGCGAAGTATAATAATTTCAGGGAGAGATGATAGACAAGTACGGTCTGAAAGTGAAACGTCCGAAGCGAAAATCCGAAGCAAGAATCGTCTGAAACCGCGTTGCCGGCAGAAGCAAATTGGCGCGGGAAACAATACAGCAACAGCGGAGAATCAATCAAATAACAAAAACCGCAACATCGCGGATTGAAAGGTGAAAGCCATGATAAACCCCCTCGAATTATTCTGCGGAACCGGCGGTCTTGCATTGGGATTGCATCGAGCGGGGTTTGAGCCCA
>JAISXZ010000115.1 GCA_031270275.1 Eubacteriales Family XIII. Incertae Sedis bacterium
TTGTGTCCCGGCAAGGCGCCGGGTTCCGCGAATACTTGTAGTATTCAAGGGTTCCGGCAACGCAGCCGGGGCGCGAAAGGGCAAGCCAAATGTGCAGGTTGTTTTTCGACAGTTCCTTATATGCGCTGCCATCTAGGCATCAGGCCTATTCTGCCTGCCCCGGAACCCGGCCTGGGCAAAAGCGCCGCAGGGCCTGGATGGTTTCATTTATCGCTCCCGCATGGCGCAGCCCACGCATGCGCGCCCCTGCCCGCGCCCTGGCTGCCGCGCCCCGCTCAGGGCTCCTGCTCAAGGCCGATCACCTCGCCGTCGCCCCATATCCTCTCCAGCTGGTACAGGGCCCTCTGCTCGTTCGTAAAGATGTTCACTATCACGTCGCCGTAATCGAGAAGCACCCAGCCGGATTCCGCCGTCCCCTCGGCGCCCCTCGGGATCGCGCCGTCCTTCTCGAGCTCCCGCCTTACGTCGTCGGCGAGGCTGCCCACCTGCCGCGTGGTGTTGCCCGAGGATATCACGAAGTAGTCCGCGAAGGACGACTTTTCCGAGATGTCCATCACGACGACGCCTATCCCCTTCTTCCTGTCCAGAACATCGGCCGCCAAAAGCGCCACGTCTCTGCCGCAAACCATATGCTGAACCATCCCCTCCTTCAATCGGCGCCGCAGCGCCCGCCCGGCGCGGCCCCGGCCCTCGTCCCGCGAAGCCATTCCAGGGCCTCTACGGAGTTTCTGTCAACCGTCTCCCGCTTTTTTTCCACGAAGCTTATGGCCCCTTCCAGGGCCTCGGCGCAGGCTTCCGCAAGGTCGCGGGCCGCCAGCTCCCGCAGCCTCACGGCCCTGGGGATGTAACGCCCCGGCTCCGTGGCGTCCGCCACGTAGACCAGCATTTCCAGCTTGGACATGCCCGCCCGCCCCGTGGTGTGGTAGCGCACGGCGTTCAGGACGTCCTCGTCCTCGATGCCGTACTCCCTTGCCATGAGCTCCGCCGCAAGCCTGCCGTGCAGGAGGCTGGGATTCCCCGCGATCCCCGGGTCTATGCCCCATTCCTCGGCAAGCCGGGCCGTCTCGCCCGCGTCGGCGCCCCTGAACCAGTCGTGGAACAGGGCCGCCAGCTCCGCCTTATCCGCGTCGGCCCCATATCTCGCCGCCAGGGCCCTGGCCGTCTTCACGACGCCGCGCACATGCCGAAAGCGCCTGCTGTCCACGCGCCCCGACAGGCGCCTCGCAAGCTCCGCCCTGCCCTCCTCCGAGAGCCAGGCGCAGCGCGGCGGCCCGGACTCAGCCGTAAAGCCTGTTTTCATGTATGTATCTCTCCACAGGCGCGGGCAGGCAGCCGTCTATGGGCGCCCCCCGCCTGATCCTGTCCCTTATGCACGACGACGAAACGTCGATCTCGTCGTTCTCCATCAGCACCGTCCTCGTCCCGTAGCGGCGGCGCAGGCGCTCCGCGTGACGCGCGAGCCGGCTGTTTTCGCTGCCTGGCCTAGCGCCCGCCACGAATGAGAACTCCCTCAGCAGCTCGTCCGCCATATGCCATTTCTCCAGCATCAGGTACATGTCGGCGCCGAGTATGAAAAACACCCCCGTCCCCTGCGGAAGCCCGCCCCTTATGGCGCGCAGGGAGTCCACGGTGTAGGATACGCCCCCCCGCCTGAGCTCCACGTCGGTCGCGGAAAAGCCCCTGCGGCCCTCCAGCGCAAGCTCCAGCATGGCGAGCCTGTGCTCGCCGCCGCTCGTTCCCGCGCCCGTCTTGAAGGGCTGCACGCACACGGGCATGAACAGCACCTGCGCAAGCCCCGCGGCCGCCATGGCCGCCTCGGCCATGGCCATATGCCCGTTGTGGACGGGATCGAAGCTCCCGCCGAACACGCCGACGTCCATGTCAGGGCCCTGCCCCCCGCGCCCCGGCGCTCACAGCCCCGCCTTCGCCTCTAGCCCCAGCTCGTCGAGCTGCTCGGCCGTGACAGGCCCTGGGGCGCCGCTTAAGGGGCAGGCGGCCATCTGGTTCTTCGGGAAGGCTATCACCTCGCGTATGCTCTGCTCCCCGAGGAGCAGCATCACAAGCCTGTCCAGCCCGTAGGCGAGCCCGGCGTGCGGGGGGACGCCATAGCGGAACGCGTCGAGAAGGAAGCCGAACTTCTCCCTGGCCTCGTCCTCGCCAAGGCCCAGAAGCCCGAATATCCGGGACTGGAGGGCCGCGTCGTGTATCCTGACGCTGCCGCCGCCTATCTCCACGCCGTTGAGTATTATGTCGTAGGCCTTCGACCTGGCCTTTTCGGGCGCCGACGACAGCAGCCCTATGTCCTCGTCGGCGGGCGCCGTGAACGGATGGTGCATGGCCTTTAGGCAGCCGTCCCCGTCACGCTCGAACAGCGGGAAGTCCGTGACCCAGAGCGGCCTGTAGACGTCGCTGCGCAGCAGCCCCATCATGCCGGCGGCCTCGCGCCGCAGAAAGCCGAGGCTGTCGAGGACGGCCCTGCTCTCGCCCGCGACGATCAGGAGCAGATCGCCCGCCTCGCCGGAAAGGGCCTCCACGATGCGCCCCATTTCGCCGTCGCGCAGGGCCTTCCCGAAGGATGAGGCCACGCCGTCCTGCGATATTTTGGCCCATGCCAGCCCCCCGGCCCCCAGCTCCCTGGCCGAGGCCTGAAGCCTGTCTAGATCCTTGCGGCTGAATCGCTCCGCGCCCCCGCATACCCTGAAGCCCCGGACGTCCCCGCCCGCCGCGACCGCGCCGGAAAAGGCGGGGAAGCCGCTGTCCCTGACCGCGTCGTTCAGGCAGGCCAGCTCAAACCCGAACCTTATGTCGGGCTTGTCGCTGCCGAAGCGCTCCATGGCCTCGCGAAAGCTGTATCTTGGGAAGGGCGTCTCGATCTCCACCCCCATGACCTCGCGGAACAGCCGTCTGAGGTAGCCTTCCTGCAGCTCCATGACGTCCTCGGCCTCGGCGAAGGACATCTCTAGGTCCACCTGCGTGAATTCGGGCTGCCGGTCGGCGCGCAGATCCTCGTCGCGGAAGCATTTCGCTATCTGCATGTAGCGATCCGCGCCGCCCGCCATCAGCAGCTGCTTGTACAGCTGCGGGGACTGCGGCAGGGCGTAGAAGGAGCCCTGGCTGACGCGGCTGGGCACCAGGTAGTCCCTCGCCCCCTCGGGCGTGGGCCTGACCAGGGCCGGCGTCTCTATCTCCGTGAAGCCCTGCTCCCCGAAGTAGTCCCTCGTCGCCTTCATCACGGAATGGCGGAAGCTGAGATTGCGCTGCATCCTGGGCTTCCTTAAGTCCAGGCATCTGTGCCTGAGCCGCAGGCTCTCGTCCGCGTTGTCGTCGTCCTTCACGTATATGGGCGGGGTCTCGGCCTCCGAATACACCGTCATATCGGCGGCAAGGACCTCCACGCCGCCGGTGGCAAGCCCCGGATTCTTCGACTCCCGCTCCCTGACCAGCCCCTTGACGCCTATGACAAACTCGCTCCTGAGCCTGCAGGCCGCCTCGAACAGCGCCCCCTGCGAGGCTTCCTCGAAGACTATCTGCACGATGCCCGTCCTGTCGCGCAGATCGCAGAACACGAGCCCGCTGTGCCGCCGGCTTTTCTGGACCCAGCCGTTGAGCGTAACGCCATGCCCTATCTCCCCCGCGCCAAGCAGGCCGCACATATGCGTCCTTTTATATACCTTTCCCATTTTCCTCTCTTTGCTCCGCCACGTCCCGCCGCCTAAGGAACGAGGCGGCGTCCCGCATGCCCACGGGCCGCTGTTCGCCCGAGCGCATGTCCTTGATCGTGACTACGCCGTCGCGCAGCTCGTCGTCGCCTATTATGAGCGCGTAGCGCGCGTTTAGCCTGTCCGCAAGCTTCATCTGGCCCTTGATGTTTCTGCCCAGGCAGTCCATCTCGACGCGCAGCCCCTCGCCCCTGAGCCTTCTCATGAGCCCCAGCGCGGCGGCGCGGGCCCCGTCGCCCATCGCCGCTATGAAGGCGTCCGCCCCCTCCGGCTCCGGCGCCTTCGCGCCGGACGACTCCATGGCGAGCAGCAGCCGCTCCACCCCAAGGGCGAAGCCCACGCCGGGCGTGCCGGGCCCGCCTATATCCTCTATAAGGCCGTCGTACCTGCCGCCGCCGCAGACCGTGTCCTGCGCGCCCAGGCCGTCGGACACGAACTCAAAGGCCGTCTTGGTGTAGTAGTCCAGGCCGCGCACTATGCCCGCGTCCACCGTGAAGGCCAGGCCTGCGGCCACAAGATGCCCCTTCAGCTCGTCGAAGGCCGAGGCGCAGGGGCCGCAGAGGCTGCCGAGCATCCTCGGCGCGTCCGCTGCTATCTCCCGGCAGCGCGGCGACTTGCAGTCCAGGATGCGCATGGGGTTGCTGTCCAGGCGTTTCCTGCAGGTCTCGCACAGCCCGTCGTAGGAGGGCCGCAGGAAATCCCTCAGAAGCTCCCTGTAGGCAGGGCGGCAGCTGGGGCAGCCCACGCTGTTTACCCTGAGATCCAGGCCGCCTATGCCCAGCCCGCCCAGGAAGTCCGCCGCCAGGCAGATGACCTCGGCGTCGGCCAGCATCCCGCCGGCGCCGAATATCTCGGCGCCCAGCTGGTGGAACTCGCGCAGGCGCCCCAGCTGCGGCTTTTCATAGCGGAAGCACGATATCCCGTAGAAATACTTCGAGGGCTGCATCTCCGCGTAGAGCCTGTTTTCGACGAAGGCGCGCGCGACGGAGGCCGTGCCCTCCGGCCGCAGGGTGAGGCTTCTTCCCGCGCGGTCGTCGAAGGTGTACATCTGCTTTTCCACTATGTCGGTCGCGCCGCCCACGCCCCGGCTGAAAAGCTCCGTATGCTCGAACACAGGGGTGCGTATCTCCTGGAACCCGAAGCGCCTGCACGCTTCCCTGTAGGATTCCTCCACATGGCGCCACGCGTGGATCTGGCCGGGCAGTACGTCCTTGGTGCCCTTTGGTGCCGTGGCAATCATCCTGTCCTCCTTGGCAGCCGCTGTCGTATCATGCCGGCCCGCAGGGCCGATCCCGTCCGCAGGCGGCGGATTGCCGCCGACGCGGCCATCAGGCCCCGAACAGCAGGCGGCGCTTCCTTTCCATCATCTCGTCGATGCGCTCGGTGTATACCTCGTGGTTCGAGGCGTTAAACACGCGCTCGACGCGCTTCCCGCCAAGGGAGACCGCCTTCGTGGCGGCCCCGGCGCCGAGCGCGACTATGGTCTGGCTCTCCTCCATGGCGCGTATGTTGTAGAGGCAGAAGGCGCCGCCGCGCATGTAGCCCGTGTTCTCCAGGCCGCCCGCCGCCTGCTTCAGCCTGTAGAGGTAGTAGGGCTCATAGCCCGCGCCCGCGAGCGTCCCGCCGGCCGCGCACAGCATCGCCTCCGCGTCCCCGGCCCGCCCGTAGGGAAATTCCGCGTCCCTCTCCTTCAGCCTCGACGCCCTTTTCATCGCGAGGCTGTGCACCGTTATGTTCTCGGGCCCCAGATCCAGCAGTTCCTCCAGGGAGCTGGCGAACTCGCCGGGGCTCTCCCCCGGAAGCCCCGCTATGAGGTCGGCGTTTATCGCGGGCAGCCCCGCCTCCCTGGCCATCCTGAATGCGTCCCTTACCTCGTCCGGGCCGTGGGCCCTGCCTATCCGCCCCAATGTTGAGGGGTTCATGCTCTGCGGGTTGATGCACACGCGGCTCACGCCCCGCCGCGCCATGGACTCCAGCTTGCGCGGCGTGAAGGTGTCCGGCCTGCCCGCCTCCACGGTGAACTCGACGGTCCCGCCAAAGACAAAGCGCTCGCGCAGCAGGGCAAGCAGGCCGTCAAAGTCCGCATCGCACAGCGCCGTGGGCGTGCCCCCGCCCACATACAGCGTCTCGGCGTAAAGCCCCTTTCGCCCCATGCCCTCGGCCACAAAGCCGATCTCCCTGCGAAGCGCGGCCATGTATCCCTCTATGGCGGCGTAGGGCGCCTGGCTGGACGGAAACGAGCAGTATTCGCAGCGCGTCGGGCAGAAGGGTATGCCCACGTACAGCCCGACGCCGCCATCCTCCGGCGCGGGCGCGAGCCGGCCCTGCAGGCCGTGGATGGAGGACAGCAGCCGTATCTTGCGCTCGCTGAGACAGTACTCGTCCCTGAGGCGCCTGGCGGCCGCCTCAGGCCCGCCGCCGGCCGCGGCCAGCGCCCCGAAAAGCTTGACCGGCCTGACGCCCGTAAGTATCCCCCACTCCGGCCGCCTTCCCGTGGCCTCGGACAGGGCCTCGTACAGGAAGCGGCTTGCCTCGTTCCTGTCCCCGCCCAAGGCGAGGCCGCTGGGCAGCGATATGAGCGTCCCGCCCGCCGGCCCAGCCTCGTCCGCCGGCCCGGCCTCGTCCGCCGCCCGCGCGCCGCCGGCCAGGATGCGGAACTCCGAGGGGCGCAGGAAGGCCTTTACAAGCTCCACATACCCGTTCGGGTTGGCCGCGCCGCCTAGGTCTATGCTATAAAAAGGGGTTGTGCTTCTTCTCATGCCCTATGCTGGTGGCGTCCATATGCCCAGGGTAGACCGCCACGTCGTCCGGCAGCGCAAAAAGCCTGTCCCTGATGGACGCGATCAGGGCGTCAAACGAGCCGCCGGCCAAATCCGTCCTGCCTATGGAGTCCCGGAACAGCGTGTCGCCGCTGAAAAGCGCGTCGCCGACCAGTATCGATATGCCGCCGGGCGTGTGCCCCGGCGTGGCTATTATTTCAAGGCGCATCTCCCCGGCCTCTATGACGTCGCCGTCCTTAAGCCAGAGGTCCGGCTCCAGCGTGAACTCCCTGCCGAATATCTCGCCCGTGTAGTTGGCCTTGGGATCCGAGAGTATGGGCCTCTCGCCCTCGCCGGCCGCCAGGCGGCAGCCCTTGAACTCGTCGAGGTACGCCTTCACGCCGCCTATATGGTCGCCGTGCCCATGCGTAAGTATAAGCCACAGCGGCTCAATGCCCTCCGACTTCACGGCCTCGGCGAGCTGCCTGTTGTACGCGCCCGCATCGACTATGAAGCCATGGCCTGTGCCGTCCGTGACCAGATAGCTGTTGGTCATTATCGCCCCGCTGGGGAATTTCCTTATGTTCATCGTTAACCTGCCTGCCCCTGCTGTCCGGGCCCCATTCATGCCTGCATGCTACATGCTTGACCGATGCACCTCGGCCACGCCCGAGACGCCCTTCAGCGCCCGCAGCACGTTTTCCATCTGCCCCGTGTTCTCTATGGTGAAGGTCATGAGTATGTTCACCATGCCGTCGTTCGCGCTCTTGGCGCTGACGCCCGTTATATGGGCGTCCATGTCCTCGCACACCCTCGATATGTCGGACAGCAGCCCCTTGCGGTCGTCCGCGAACACGGCGGCGTCGACGTCGTAGGGCTTGCCCTGCTCGGACTTCGCCCACGACACCTCTATTATCCGGCCCCTTTCCTCCTCCATCACGGACAGGACGTTCGGGCAGTCCGCGCGGTGCACCGTCACCCCCCGGCCCTTGGTTATGAAGCCGGTTATCCCGTCGCCCGGCACGGGGTTGCAGCAGCGGGCCAGCCTTATGAGCAGGTTGTCCACGCCCTCGACGCACACGTCGTCGCGCTCCTTGCGCCTGTTTTCGCGCTGCCTCCTGGCGGCCGCGTCCTCGCGCTCTATCTCGCGCTCCAGCTTCTTGGCCGCCGACTGCGACTCCTCCTCGTATATGGAGGACAGGGCGGCGACCGCCTTGCTGAGCATGACGCCGCCGTGGCATATGGCGTTGTACAGCTCCTCCGCCGTGGCGAGGTTCATGTGCTTCGCGGCGCGGGCGACCCACTGCGGCTTTATCACGCTCTGCGGCTCCAGGCCCTTGCGCCTCACGGCCCTTTCGAGGAGATCCCTGCCGCGTTCCAGGCTCCCCGTGCGGTTCTCCTTCTTCAGCCACTGGCGTATCTTGCTGCGCGCGTTGCTGCTCTTGGCTATCTTCAGCCAGTCGATGCTCGGCCCCTTGGAATTCGACGAGGTTATGATGTCCACGATCTCGCCGTGCTTCAGCACGTAGTCGATGGGGACCATCTTGCCGTTCACCTTCGCGCCTACGCACTTCGCGCCCACGCCCGAATGTATCTTGAAGGCAAAGTCCAGCGGCGTGGAGCCGGCGGGAAGCTCTATGACGTCGCCCTTGGGAGTGAACACGAAGACCTGGTTCGAGAACAGGTCCATCTTCAGCGTCTCGACGAACTCCCTGGGGTCGTTCATGTCGTTCTGCCATTCGAGCGTCTGCCGAAGCCAGGCCAGCTTCACCTCCTCCTGGCCCAGATCCACGCCCTCCTTGTACTTCCAGTGCGCCGCGATCCCGTACTCCGCGATCCTGTGCATCGCCTTTGTGCGTATCTGTATCTCGAAGGGCTCGCCGCTGTCGGAAAGCACCGTGGTGTGCAGCGACTGGTACAGATTCGGCTTGGGCATGGCTATGTAGTCCTTGAACCTGCCCGGAAGCGGCCTCCACATGGTATGCACGGCGCCGAGCACCGCGTAGCAGTCCCGCACCGTATCGACGATCACGCGCACCGCGGTCAGGTCGAATATCTCCTCAAGATGCTTGTTCTGGTATTTCATCTTGCGGTATATGCTGTAAAAGTGCTTGGAACGCCCCGTTATCTCGAACTCTATGTCCAGCTCGCCGAGGTTGCCGCGTATCTCGTCTATGACGAGCCTTATGCCCCTTTCCCGCTCGTCCCTGCGCGAGCTCACCTGGGCGTCCAGCTCCGAATACACCTCGGGGTCGAGGTGCTTCAGCGCGATGTCCTCGAGCTCGAACTTCATGGCGTATATGCCGAGCCTGCTGGCGAGGGGGGCGTATATCTCGAGCGTCTCCTTGCATTTCTCGATGATCTGGTCATCGTTCATGTAGTTGATGGTCCTGAGGTTGTGGAGCCGATCAGCCAGCTTGATGATCAGGACGCGTATGTCCTTGGACATGGCGAGGAACATCTTCCTCAGGTTCTCGGCCTGCCGCTCCTCCTTGCTCTCTATGACCAGGGAGCCCAGCTTCGTGACGCCGTCCACCAGCAGCGCGACCTCGGCGCCGAAATCGCGCAGCAGATCCCGCTGGGAATACGGCGTGTCCTCCACGGCGTCGTGGAGCAGCCCCGCTATTATGGCGTTTTCGTCCATGCCCAGATCCGCAAGGATCCTGGCGACCTCGACGGGGTGGATCAGGTAGGGCTCGCCTGATTTCCTGAGCTGCCCCTCGTGCATCTGCTCGGCCTTGCGGTAGGCCCTCTCGATCAGCTCGATGTCGATATTGGGGTTTAATTCAAGGATGCCGCCGAGAAATTGTTCAAGTTTTTCCATATGGCATGCATGGCGCCGGCCACGCGG
This sequence comes from Eubacteriales Family XIII. Incertae Sedis bacterium, assembly GCA_031270275.1. GTDB lineage: Bacteria > Bacillota > Clostridia > Peptostreptococcales > Anaerovoracaceae > JAISXZ01. Next base: position 9,330 of record JAISXZ010000115.1, read on the forward strand.
CCCTAAACCACGGCGCCGCTGTCCCCCTTCCCTCTGGGGGGCTGTTTCTTGGGCGTTTTGGCCTTGCCCGAGTATCTGGGCCTGTCAAGCGCAAGGCATATCTGATAGTATATCGGGCTGCACAGGAATATCGAGGACGCCGCCCCCGCCAGTATGCCGACGGTCAGGGGCGTCGTGAACTGCCTTATGACGTCGCCGCCGAGCACGGACAGGGGCACTATCGCCAGCACCGTCGTTATGGACGTCATCAGCGAGCGGAATATCGTCTGGTTGATGCTCTGGTCTATCAATGCATCCAGCTTCGTCTTCTTTTTCCTCAGGTTCTCCCTTATCCTGTCGAACACGACGATGGTGTCGTTTATCGAATAGCCCACCACGGTCAGGACGCCCGCTATGAAGGGGTTGTTGACCGTGACGCCGAAAAGCCCGTAAAAGGCTATGAGTATGAGCACGTCGTGCGCCACGCCCACTATCGCGGCTATGCCGAATTTCCACTCAAAGCGTATTATTATGTATATGAGCATGCCTATGCTCGCGAATATCACGGCGCGGACCGCGTTGCGCTTAAGCAGATCGCCGATGGACGGCCCGAACTGCTCGAAGGTCATCAACGCGGAGTCGTCCAGCCCGAACTCCTCGTACAGGCTGTCGAGCAGGGCGGCCCTTTCCTCGTTCTCGAGGGAGACGGTGGTGCGTATGATCAGCTCCCTGCCGCCCTCGCCCGCGTTTATGATGTCGGCGTCGTCGATGCCGCTGCCGCGCAGCACGGCGTCAACCTCCGCCACGTCGGCCTGCCTGCCCATGTCGAGCTGCAGCATCGTGCCGCCTGTGAAGTCGATGCCGAAATTGAAGCCGCGCGCGAAGCCTGCGCCAAGCCCTATGACGAGTATGGCCGCCGTGACGATATAGTAGACGCGGCGGTGGCGAATGAACGAGAACTGCCGCCTTATCGCGACGTTGGCGCTGTTGTCCTCCCTGACCCCGAAAAAGCTCTTTTTCCCCAGAAACCTGTTCTCCGAGATCAGCTGCAGATAGAGCTGGGTCACGGCCGTCGCCGTCAGGACGCTCAGGACTATGCCTATTATGAGCGTCAGCGCGAACCCACGGACCGGGCCGGTGCCGAGCTGGTACAGGACTATGGCCGCTATCACCGTGGTTATCTGCGAATCGATGATGGTGCCCATGGCCCGCCTGAAGCCCGAGCCGATGGACACGCGCACGGTCTTGCCCTCGATGATCTCCTCGCGTATCCTGGCGAATATGATGACGTTCGCGTCCACGGCCATGCCTATGGAGAGTATTATGCCCGCGATGCCGGGCAGGGTGAGCACGCCGCCCATGGCCGTGAGTATCCAGAATATGGCCGGTATGTACAGCAGCAGCGCTATGTTGGCGGCGAGGCCCATCACGCGGTAGATGACCAGCATGAGGACGAATATCAGCGCGATGCCTATTATCCCCCCCACGACGCTCATCTTAAGCGAGTTCATGCCGAGCGCCGCCCCCTGCACGGAGGAATTGACCTCCTGGAGCGGCAGCGGCAGCGCGCCCGACCGTATGAGCAGGGCGTCCCTGACGGCCTCGTCCTCGCTGAAGCCGCCGACGCCCCCGGTTATCTCGGCGCTTCCGCTCGATATGACCTCGTTCACGTTCGGGGCGGATATGATGTTGCCGTCGAGCGCTATCGCTATGGCCCTCGCGCCCACGCCGTCAATCGTAGGGGTCACGCTGCCGCTGTAGGCCTTGCGCGTGCCCTCGGCGAAGGCTGCGGCGCCATCGACCGTGAACTCCAGGGATATCGCGTAGCCGCCGTTCTTCTGGTCTACCATGACCCCGGCGTCCTTGACCTGGCTGCCGTCCAGCACGAAGCTGCCGTCCGCGAGCAGGAACTGCAGGTATCCCGTGCGCCCTATGGTCTCTATGGCCTCCTCGGCGTCCTCGGCCCCCGGAAGCTCAACCCTGAGCCGCTTGTCGCCCTCTATCGTCACCACGGGCTCCGAAAGCCCTATGTCGTTCACGCGCTCCTCTATGGCGAGCTGCTCCTGCTTCATCAGGGTCTCGAGCTCGGCGCCGGTGGCGTCCGTCTGGGCCTCCATCACCACGTACACGCCCCCCGACAGATCCAGCCCCAGCTTCGCCTTGTCCATGATGGGCCCGATTCCGCCCAGGTCCGTCAGCGTTATCATCCACAGGAAAACTATGAACACCGTCATCGCCAGGACGGCTATTTTTCTTTTCATAAGGCCAGATCCCCTTCGCGCAACATCGGCCGGGCGCCGCCCGGAACTTCGGCCGGATCGCCCAGCCAAAGACAATTTTACTACTTTTCCAGCTTTTGTTCAAGCAAAAAATATCCCCGCCGGGCCCCCCGCCGGGGCACGGCGCCCCGCGCGGGCGCGCCCCAGCCTATGTCTGGGCGCCCTCCAAAGCCTCGCCGGCGTTGTAGGAGCTCCTGACGAAGGGCGCCGACGCGACGAAGCCAAAGCCCTTTCCCTCGGCCGCCGCCTTGTATTCCCGGAACCGGTCAGGATGGACGTACTCGCGGACGGCGTAGTGTCCCTCCGAGGGCGCCAGGTACTGCCCCATCGTCAGAATCGAGCAGCCTGCGGCGCGAAGGTCGTCGAAGATCTCCAGGACCTGCGCGCGGCTCTCCCCCAGGCCCAGCATTATGCCGCTCTTGCTCCGTATGCCGGGATCGAGGCCCCCTATCCTGCCTATGAGCTCCAGGGAGCGCCGGTAGTCGGCCTGCGGCCTGACCAAGGGGTAAAGCTCCCTGACCGTCTCCATGTTGTGGCTTATCACTGCGGGCTTCGCGGCGGCCACAAGCGCAAGCGCGCCGGCGTCGCCCTGGAAATCGGGTATCAGCGCCTCCACCGCGGCGTCCGGGCAGGCCGCGCGTATCGCCCTTATCGTTTCGGCGAACTGCGCCGCGCCGCCGTCGTCGAGATCGTCGCGCGTGACCGAAGTCACCACGGCGTAGCGAAGCCCCAGCCTGGCGACCGCCTCGGCCACGCGCCCCGGCTCCGAGGGGTCGAGCGGCTCGGGCTTCCCGTAGGATACGGCGCAGAAGGCGCAGCCGCGCGTGCATGTCGCGCCGAGCAGCATGAAGGTGGCTGTCCCGGAGGCGAAGCACTCCAGATAGTTGGGGCACTGGGCCTCGCGGCATACGGTGTTCAGCCCAAGCCCGTCTATCAGCCCCTCCAGCGCCTGCCTGCCCTCGCTGGGGCGCAGCCTTTTTTTCAGCCATTCCGGCTTAGGGCCGGCCGCGCCGTGCCGCCCCGCGCCCGGCTCCCTAGCGCCCATCGCCGCCCCCGAACATGCACGAAAGGAGCTCGTTGCGGGAGACCGAGCCCAGGAAGGGGCGCAGGTCCGTGCCGCGCAGCGCGTCCTCGACGGCGCCGCGCCTGTAGTCCAGCCCCTCTATGAGGCTCTCCAGGCCGCGCAGCGGCCGGAGGGCCAGAAAATCCCCCTGTATCCGGCAGGAGCGGACAAGCCCCCTCTCGACGCGCAGAAACACCTCCGTCCTGCCGCCCTGGAAGCGCGCGGCGTTCCTGTAGGTGAAATCCGGGGCCTTGCCGAAGGTCCACGCGGGGTTGGCGTACTTTTCGTCCCGGATGCGCAGGGCGCAGGCGCTGTCGCCCTCTGTAAGGCGGTATTCGCGCAGCCCCAGCGGCTTTGTCAGCGCCTGCCGGAGCTCCGCCCGGAATTCGGGCGTACCGCCCGGATTCCGAATGTGCTCGGCTATGTTCGTGACGCGGCCGCGCACCGAGCGCAGGGCCTTCGAGCTTATCTTCCCGCTGTCCGGCCGCAGCAGCCTCGCAAGCGTGTCCAGATCGGCCCTGAACAGCAGCGAGCCGTGGGTACACAGGCGATTCCCGCGTATGTACTGCGCGACGCCCGATATCTTCCTTCCGTCCACAAGTATGTCGTTGCGCCCCTCCGCGACGGCATCGACCCCCAGGCCGCGCAGGGCGGCCACCACCGGCCCGACGGCGCGCTCCGCAGCAAGGCGCGCGGGGTCGTCCCCCTCGCGGAAAGGCGATATCACGCTGTAAAGCAGGGTCCCAAGGTCGGTGAATATGGCGCCGCCCCCGCTCGAGCGGCGCGTCACGCTTATGCCCAGGCGCCCCGCCTCCTCCATGTCTATCTCGGCATCGGCGATCTGGTTGCTGCCCAGCATGACGCAGCTGTCCGTGCGCCACAGCATCATGGCCGTCTCATCGGGCGGCAAACGCTCCATGCAGCACTCCTCTACGGAGAAATGGAGGGCCGCGTCCGTCGATTCGGGCTCTATATAAAGCAAGGCGGCACCTCCTTCAAGCGGGCGCCGCCCACGGCAAAAACACTCAAAGCCTTTGGTTCCATGCCGGACCGCCGCCCGGACGGCAAAACGCCGGACAGGGCCGGCGAAACGGCCCGGCGGCTTGGCCGGACCCGCAGGCCGCGCTATTCCTCAAGCCCCGCGTCCTTTTCGGCATTGCTTTTCTTCAGCCTTCTGGGGAGCTGGGGCTTCTGCTCCACCACAGCCTCCGCCACTTCGTCCGCAGCCGCTTCCTCGTCCTCCTGCTCAGGCTCCTTGATCTTCGCGACGGGCTTCCTCGCAGGGGCGGCGGATGCGTCCACGACCTTCGAGACTGCCCAACGCATGATCTCGAACTTGGTCTTGTCCGCGCCGACCTGGATGACAAGGGTCTCGGTCTTGGCCTTTACGACCTTCCCGCAGATGCCGCCGATGGTTATTATCTCGTCGCCGTCCTTTATCGCGCCGCGCATGGCGTTTATTTCGCGCTCGCGCTTCTTCTGCGGCCTTATAAGCAGGAAGTACATGACGGCTATGAGCAGTATTATCGGCACGAACGTCGTCATCGGGTCCATATCAATCCTCCAAACTCGTCTGAGAGCAGACCGTTTCAGCCGGCAACATATCCACAATACTAATTATACCCGAGTCCGAATAAAATGCAACCGTTTTTTGCGGCGGCCGTGCGGCGTGTGTGCGGCGCCCGTTTTCCGGGGCTGCGCGCGGGCCGCCCGTCCGGCGGCAGGCTGCGCCTGGGGCGCGGGTAGGCCGGGAAGGCGGCGGCAGACAGGGCGGGCGTTGCAGCGGGACGGGCCTGTGGTATTCTGTCGGCAGCAATTCGCCCGAAAATGTCAATGACTATACGAATATATTAAAAACGCGCTTGATTTCGCAATAATTTCAATATATAATATAGGAAGTCGGCGTGCAGTCCGTACTGGGCCTCAATGTATGTCACGAATGCGCGGGAGGGATAATGATGCAAATGGAAGGGATCAACAACATCGCTCGCAACAACATAAAGATATACCGCAAAATGCGCAAGATGACACAGAAGGAACTGGCGGAGGCCCTGAACGTCACGCATAGCTCCGTGTCGGCGTGGGAGATCGGAAAGAACTCCATCGACCTGGAGCGGCTCAACGAGATATGCAAGGTGCTGAACATAGACCTCTCGGAGCTGCTGTCCGACGATCTCAGCACAGAGGCCGCCGAGCAGAACGAGGAGAACAAGCAGCTGGTGGACTACGTCAGCAAGAGGCCGGAGGTCAAGAGGCTTCTCGACGTCACGGCGGATTCGCGCAGCAGCGACATAATGGTGGCGGTCAAGGTGCTTGAGGCGCTGAAGCGCCGCTGACCGGGACGCCGGGCAGGCGTGAAACCGCGTTTCCCGCTTCCGTCGGGGACGTAACGCGAGAAAGGGTGCGGCCGCGTGGTAGACATACTGAAGATCACATCGGCGATTCCTGCGGCCAACAGGGTTGACAACCTGCCCAAGCAGCTTCCCGGTGATGCAGTCTTCGACATAAACAGCCTTGAAGAAACCCCAAGATACAGGATAACGGAGCAGCAAAAGGGCGGCGACGACCCGCGCGAGGCCCTTCTGCGCAATCTGAACAACGAGATATTCACGCCGCTGAAGGCGGATCTGACCGCCCAGATGGAGGTGCTGAAGAAGCTCGTCCTTTTCCTGCGCTTTTTCGAGGATCCGTCGCTCGCGGGGAAGCTCGGTGGCCTCGACGAGCTTTTCCTGAAGCCGCAGGAGCTGCTCGACGCGCTGATGGGCAGGGACAAGGACGCCACGGTGTTCAAGGGCGAGCTGTTCGACGCGCTCCGCGTCCTGGCCAAGGCCGAGGGCTTCCCCAAGCTGCAGGAGGCCATAGTCAACCTGCTGCGCGCCTTTGACAGCAACGTGAACGGGGCCAATACGCAGCGGGCCATATTCATGCAGACGGCGCAGTTCGCGGCCATGCTGAAGGAGGGGGACGCGCAGCAGCTGACGGAGCTGCTCGGACGCATGGAGACGCTGATGGGCAAGGAGGGCCACGAGGCGCACAGGCAGATGTCCGCCTTCCTGAAAAACGAGCTTCTGCCCCTGCTCAGCTCGATGGCGGGCAAGTACCAGTTCCAAGGCGGCGAGCGCCTCCAGAACCGGCTCATGTCCATAATACACCAGGTCGTGCGCTTCGACAAGGCCGATATAAGGCTGCTTGAACAGGCCATGGCGAAGCTCGGGGACGAGCTTAAATCCTTCGGGCGGCTTACGGACGACGACGTGACCGACATGCGCCGCACGCTTTTCAGCCATCTGCGGGAGGCTAAAGCCCAGGCTGCGGCGAGGGAGGGCCGGCCGGCCGCGCAGGGGCAGGCGGGCGACACGGCGGGGGCGGCGGCCGACAAGAACATCGCGGAGCTTATTTCAAGGGCGATGGACACAGGCGCCGCGACAAAGGCAAACAGCGCGGCCCAGAACATGCTTGCGTACATGATAGAGAACGAAAGCCCGGTGTTCGCCCTGATGCACTTCCTGTTCCCCATCAAGTACCAGGGCGCGGAGCTTTATTCCGAGGTCTATGTTGACAAGGACTGCCGCGAAAGGGACAGGGACGGCGGGGACGCAAAGAATATATTCTTTATAATACAGTCGGACAAGTACGGCAGTTTTGAGGTCGATCTGCTTGTGCGGGAGCGCGCCATAGACCTCGACATACGCTGCCCCGACATGCTGGAGGGGGACGTCAAGGCCATGCGGACGGATCTTCGGGCCATGATGGACGAGCTCGGCTACAGGCTCGCCTCGTACAATGTGGGGATCTATCGCGAGGACAGGAACATCATGCAGCGTTTCCCCAAGCTTGCGATGAGAAAGGCGGGCATAGATGTCAGGATCTAAGGACGCGGCGGGCGGAAGGAAGGGCGATGGGCTGAACGTCGCGGCGCTTAGGTATGACCCGGAGCAGGACAGGGCGCCGCATGTCGTCGCGGCCGGCTCGGGCTACGTCGCGCAGAAGATATTGCAGATCGCCATAGAGAACGGGATATCCATCTACCACGACGACAGCGCGGCGACGATGCTCGCGAAGCTTGACGTCGGCAAGGAGATACCTCCGGAGCTTTACCAGATAGTCGTGAACATATATATCTCGCTGCTGGATACTGCGGACAGGAGGCACAGCCCCGAAAAGTATCTCGCAAAGGCGGAGAGGGATGCGGGCGATCTTGCGCGTGAAGCCTCGGAAGGCCCGCCGCAGGAGGCCGCGGAGGGCCCGGAGCAGCCATGACGGCCGCCCGGCAGGGCAGCCGGGAGGATGGGCGCGGCTAGGAGGGAAGCCGGCCGGGAACCGGCCCAAAAAACTGTTTGTCTCTGCGGCGCATCTATGGTAGAATAGCCGCATGGGGCGCGGCTGTTTTACAGACTGACTGAAGCGCCGCACGATTTTTTCGCCTTGCGGCGCGCTCGAAATCCGCGCCGGAGAAGCGAAAAACAAATAAGGAGAGGTAGCGAAGTGGTCGGAACGCGGCGCACTCGAAATGCGTTTGTCCGTAAGGGCACGTGGGTTCGAATCCCACCCTCTCCGCCATCCTGACATGATGAAAAAGATGTCGGCACGAAAAACCCGCTAACCAAGCGGGTTTTTTGCGTATCTGAGGGCAAAAAGCTACTCTCCGATTTGAATGCTGCATTTCGAGCCTTTACCCCTTCGGGAAAGTATCGAACTCCTGTGACCGAAATCTCACCCGCCTGCATTAAAAACCAAATATGAATCAAACCACAGCCCGCTGAAATTAAAAATCAGCGGGCTTTTTCAATTGGAAGGAGATATCGCAATCATGATTCGTACAGATAAATGGAAGCCGTCCCCCGATTACTCCGACAGAAAAATATACGACGGCCAGCGCACGGCACACGCGGTTTTCGAGGATTTGGAAATGCACCTGACCTCCATCGGTTATCTGCCGGATGAATACTTCCTGTTTGACGACAGCTGCTGGGGAAACGGCAGAGAGTTTCCCTCTGACGGCTGGCTGACCAATCAGGTGGATTACGGGGCCAGCGAGGGCATCTACCTGGACATCGCGCTTGAATATCAGAAAAACGGCGAGCGCACATGGGAGCATTTTGCCACCGGCAAGACGCTGGGCGAAACAAGCGAGGACTTGGATCGCATGAACCTCATATCGTCCGCCGTCACCAAAGCGTTCCATGAGGACGGCGTCCACAGCCGGTATATCGTGGTCGGCGGCACTCCCGCGCCGGAGGGCGTTGTCATCAGCCTCAACACGGAGGAACGCCGCGTTGTCGCGGACAGCTTGGCGTGGCACCGTGAAAGCCTCGCCTCTGACGACCCCGACGCTC